>WGDG01000024.1 GCA_015493425.1 Sulfurovum sp. | reverse complement strand
GCGTATGGCAGTAGAAGCTGGGGTAAAGTCGATAGAACACGGTTTGATGGCATCGCCTGAAACGCTGAAACTGATGAAAAAGAAAGGGGTGTGGCTCTCGACGCAGTGTTTGAACTACTCCAAAAACGTGGAAGATTTCAATGTGCCTATGCCTGCAAATGTGGCAGCAAAGTTCAATGAAGCCAAAAAAAGTGCGGAGCGTGTGTACGGTCTTGCGAAAAAGTACGGTCTGAAACTGGCATGGGGTACGGACACGTTCGGCTCACTGGAAGTGCAGGCTACAGAGTCGGATGAGTTTACGGCACGCAAAAAATATTTTACCGATCTTGAAATTCTCAAGCAGGCTACCTCGCTCAACGGGGAACTTTTGGCGCTCAGCGGCAAGCGCTCACCTTACCCTGACGGGAAACTGGGTGTTATTGAAAAGGGTGCCTATGCCGATATGCTGATCGTTGACGGCAACCCGATGAAAGATATTTCGCTGCTTGCAAAACCCAAGCAGCACATCAGGCTCATCATGAAAGGTGGGAAGATCTATAAAAATACACTTCAGTCTGGTAAGTAAAGCAACAAGATGAGACATATGACTTTTGCAAAAAGATCAAAAGTGGTAACCAGCCGCTGTATGACAGCAGCGATAGCCGCACTCTGTTTTGTTTCGACAGGCGTTGCGTCGGAAACGAATCTGCCACAAAGTGCCACTGATGCACACTATGACAACGGTTACTACATCGGTCCGGATGCGGTTGAGAGTCTGCTGCACAAAAAGAACCCAAAGAAAAAGAGCCTGTTTGAGCGTCTAAAGGCGTGGAAGACATCGTTAAAAGATGATTACGGATTCGATGTCGGGGTTGATTACCATGCAGTAGGATTTTACGCAACCCAAAGCCCGGGAGATGAGAGTGCTGCCAGTGGTGTGGTACGTCTGTTTGGAGAGTGGGAACTTACAGGCAGAGGCACACAAAACAACGGAAGTCTGGTTTTCAAAGTAGAACACCGTCATGCCTTTACCGACGTGTCACCGGTAGATTTTGGTGCAGAGATAGGCTACGGGGGGTTGCTGCAGTCAACCTTCAGTGACCAGAAAGCACGGGTTACCAACCTTTACTGGAAACAGCACCTGTTCGATTCACGTATGCTGGTCTTTGCCGGTTTCATGGATGTGACCGACTATACCGATGTCTATCTGATGGCAAGTCCGTGGGACGGGTTTGGCAACCTGGCGTTTGCAACCGGTTCTGCGACCATAGGCAGTCTTCCTGACGGTTCTTTGGGGATGATGGTCTCCGGATGGCTGACCGATACGATGTATGCGGTAGCGAGTATTGCTGATGCCAATGCCGATCCGACCGATCTTTTCGATGGCTTTGATACCCTTTTTAATGATGGTGAAACCTTCAAATCTCTGGAGTTCGGCTGGACGACGAGCAAAGACCGTCTCTTTTTTGACAATTTTCATCTTACCCTCTGGCAGGTGGATGAACGGGAAAAAGCAGGGATCCCCTCGGGGAAAGGGCTCAGCTTTTCACTGGTCAAGACGTTGAATGAAAATATGATGGCCTTTTTGCGCGGCGGACGATCGGACGGTAGCGGAAGTATTCTTGAAACCTCGGTGAGTGCAGGAATCGGTTATCTGCAGCCAGAGTACAATAACAATGTGCTGGGAGTCGGACTGAACTGGGGGCAGCCCAACAAAGAGGTGTACGGTGATGATGCCGAGGATCAGGGGACAATGGAAGTCTATTACCGTATGAACACAAAGTATTTCCAGATCACCCCGAGTCTACAGGTGATTGTCAATCCGGTATCCAACGATGAAAAAAATGTCATTGCAGTGTTTGGTCTGCGGCTGGGTGCACAGTTTTAAATAAGTGGTATTAATGCTTATACCATTAAAGGAGGAAGAATGAAACGAAAACTACGTAAGCTGTTCGCGGCACTGCTTGTGGTGTTATTTGGAAGTGGTGCGTTGTATGCATCGAATGATGCAAAGGCAAAAGCCGGGCTATCAGGAGACTACGATGTGGTCATCCTAAACGGTAGGGTAATGGACCCGGAGACCAAAACCGACAAGGTGCTCAATGTGGGTATCAAGGACGGTATCATTAAAACCCTGACAAACAAGAAGATTGAGGGGAAAGAGACCATTAATGCCAAAGGGCTTGTGGTAGCACCGGGGTTCATCGATACGCATATTCACGGTATTTCCAGACTGGGAAGAAAACTGCTGTTGTTGGATGGAGTAACGACTGCGCTGAGCATGGAGTATGGTGTGCTTGATGTTGACAAGTTCTACAATGAGCGTAAAAAGTGGCGCGGTAACTACGGTACAACCGTTTCACTCAACCATGCCCGTATGAAAGTACTTGACCATATCGACGCGCAAGATGACATTGGATGGCTCAAAGCTACCAATGAGGCGGCGAAAAACGGTTCGAAATGGTCGACGAAGATCCCGTCATCCGAAGAGGAAAAACAGATTTTGGCAATTATCAAAAAAGGGCTTGACCGTGGTGCGATCGGTGTCGGTATGGCGCTTGGGTACGAGTCGGTGGGTACACCGGCAAGGGAAGTGTACGAAGCACAGAAGCTCGCAGCAAAACTCGGTAGAGTAACTGCGTCACATACACGATTTGGTTCCGGGTTGCCGCCTGATGAGTTTATCCTTGGTGGTGATGAGATTATGTTGAATGCCATTGCACTGAAAGCACCGGTACTCTTCCAGCACTTTCACAACGGCGATTGGCAACTGGCAGCTGAGCTGATTGAACGAATACGCAAGCAGGGGTATAACGTATGGGGAGAAATATATCCGTATGCAGCATACTCTACGCTTGCCGGAGCAGAATTTGTTGACCCAAAGAACTTCAAACGAAACGGTATGAAGATTTCCGAAACCGTGCTTGATCCGAGCACAGGGAAATATCTTACCGAAGAGGAACTGGTCAAGATGAGAAAAGAGGAGCCGGGGCATCTTATTGTGGTATTCTCAAGAAAGAAAGAAGATATCCCAAAATGGCTTTCCATTGAAGGAGCGACCATCGGATCAGATACGATGGTAGCGCTTGATGCGCAAGGCAATCTGCTTCCGGAAGATGCACCGTATGACAAGATTGTCATGCACCCAAGAGGTGCAGGGGCACACTCTCGCGCATTGCGTTACGCCAGAGAGTATCATATTCCGCTTATGAAGGTATTGGCGAACCTTAGCTACTGGTCGGCAAAGCATCTTGGCGATACGGGGCTGAAATCGATGCAGGTACGCGGTCGTCTCCAGGAAGGTGTGGTCGCCGACATCACGATCTTCGATCCCAAGACGGTCAAAGATAATGCCGGCTATAAAATGGGTACCAACGGATTACCGCCTAGCGGCATTCCCTATGTGCTTGTCAACGGTGTGATCACTGTCAAAAATTCCAAACTGGTTCCGGATGCGTATGCCGGTCAGCCTATCCGTTTCCCAGTGAAATAAAAAGGCGGCAGTATGTTACGAAAAACACTTCTTTTGGCACTGTGCATGAGCGCAGTGCCCTCTTTTCTTCCGGCAGCACAGAATCAAAAAACACATCACTACACTGTCATTAAAGATGTCAAAATCTTTGATGGAAAATCGGAACATCTTCTCAAAGACAAAGAACTGCTGATCGAAGATAACAAAATTGTCAAGATCGCTTCTCATATCGATACGAACGCTTCAGTAAAGATTATCGACGGTAAAGGGAAAACGCTTATTCCCGGGCTTATCGATGCGCATACGCATTTGATGATTCTTGACGATGTTGACAAAGCGGTCTATTTTGATGAGCCATCCTATACCGGAGCACTGGCGGTTGAAGGTGCCAAAAGAACGTTGATGAGAGGTTTTACAACTGTGCGTGATGCGGGTGGTCCCGTGATGGGGTTGAAGCGGGCGATCGATGAAGGTATCGTACCCGGTCCGCGTATTTTCCCTTCCAATGCCTTCATTTCCCAAACCGGCGGGCATGGAGATTTTGACCTTTCCATGACATACCTTTCCAAGCACTTTACAGGCATTCCTGACAAAGCGACGCTTTACGGATGGGTTTACATTGCCGATGGTGTACCTGAGGTGCAAAAAGCTGCCAGAGAGGTACTCAGATCTGGTGCCTCACAGATCAAAGTAATGGGAAGTGGGAGCGTAACGGGTGCACATGACCCCATAGAAGTAGCCGAATACACGTACGATGAACTCAAAGCGATCGTGGATGAAGCGAAGAAATGGGGCACCTACGTTATGATCCATGCCTATTCAGACGAAGGGGTACGTACTGCGATCAAAGCGGGTGTCCAATCCATAGAACACGGCTTGATGATGAAGCCTGAAACGTTTAAACTTATGAAAGAAAAAGGTGTCTGGTTCTCTACCCAATACGCTTTGTTCTCAAAAAATCTGGATGATTTTCCGCAGATGAAAGGTACGCCTGCGGGTGCAAAATTTCTCGAAGTCAAAAAATATGCAAAGAGAGCCTACGAGCTTGCAAGCAAGTACAAAGTGAAGATGTCGTGGGGGACAGATGCATTTGGTTCTTTGCAACTGCAGGCGGCGGAATCTGAAGAGTTTTTGGCACGGGCAAAATACTTCAGTGCCGTAGAGATACTTCGGCAGGCTACCTCCTACAATGCACAGATGCTGGCACTCAGCGGGAAACGCTCTCCTTATCGTGACGGCAAACTCGGTGTGATTGCAAAGGGAGCGTATGCAGATCTTCTGATTGTAGATGGCGATCCGACAAAAGACATTACGCTGTTGGCTCATCCTGAAAAGAGCTTAAAACTGATTATGAAAGACGGAATCGTCTATAAAAATACTTTACCCAATTAAAGGAGGTATGAAGTATGAAAATGACATTGAAAATATTGTTTGCGACACTGCTTGCAGTCTCGCTTGGAAGCGGTGCATTGTACGCATCAAACGATGCAAAAGCAAAAACAGAGGCAAAGGGCGATTACGATGTGGTTATCCTTAACGGTAGGGTAATGGACCCTGAAACCAAAACCGACAAGGTACTCAATGTGGGTATCAAGGACGGTATCATCAAAACCCTGAC
>WGDG01000023.1 GCA_015493425.1 Sulfurovum sp. | reverse complement strand
TCCTTTCGAGGCGATGACCTTATAGTCTTTACCCAGAAAGTTGGTGATGGTACGTGCTTTGGCCGGTGATTCGACGATAATTAGATTTTTCATTCGTTGCTTACTTTATATAAGAAATTTTTGGCATTGTAACACAAAAGTGGGTAAAAGGGCATAAGTAAGGTTGTGATTTGGTATATTAAAAGTAGAAACATGCCTCGAAAAGAGGCATGTTTATGGGGTTGGCATTAATCTTTTTTGAGAATACGCGGCAGGGTAATCCCGGTCTGTGACTGGTATTTCCCTTTTCTGTCTGAGTAGGTTGTCTCACACTGCTCGTCACCCTGCAAAAAGAGTACCTGGGCGATTCCTTCGTTGGCGTATATCTTTGCCGGGAGGGGTGTGGTATTGGAGATTTCGATGGTGATGTGTCCTTCGAAACCGGGCTCGAAAGGAGTCACGTTTACGATGATACCGCAGCGGGCATAGGTGCTCTTTCCAAGGCAGATTGCCAGGGTGTCCTTGGGCATTTTGAAGTACTCGATGGTGCGTGCAAGGGCAAATGAGTTGGGTGGAACAATGCAGATATCCCCCTTGAAGTCGACCACATTGTTTTCGTTGAAATCTTTGGGATCGACCACTTCGGCGTTGATATTGGTAAAAATTTTGAATTCGTCACTGACACGAATGTCATATCCGTAAGAGCTGAGCCCGTAGCTGACAACCCCTTCGCCTACCAGTCCTTCACAAAAAGGCGTGATCATTTCCTCATTGAGTGATTTTTCGCGTATCCATTTGTCTGATTTAAGTCCCATAGTATGCTCTCTTTTGTGTCGTTAGTTTCTAAGGTATTGAATGTTTGCTTCGGTGCGCATTTTTTTGAAGTAGTCTTTAACCGCTTTGCCCTGCTGCTGCTGTCTCCAGCGTGAAGCAACCGCCCCTTTTGCCGCTTCGAAAGGCATTTGGGTACGTCCGTTCTTGCTTTTTACTTTATAGACGACCCAGCGGTCACCGGCATTGATGGGTTCTGTGAAACTGCCGTTGGGTGTCTGCAGTAGAGTGCTCAGCATAGCCGGGTTCAGATTTTTGGTCTTTTTGACCAGTGATTTACTTTTGATGCCTTTGGCATTTTTGGTTTTGAGAAACTGTTTGATCTTCGCTTCACTTGATGCCGAATATTCGATAACGCTGATGGCAGCAGGGATGTTGAACTCCTTCTTATGCTTGTTATAGAAAAGCTTCAGCTCATCTTCAGTGGGGGTAGGAAGATTTTTGGCAACCGTTTGTCTGAAAAATTCACGCTGTTTGAGACCGTTTTTGATGGTTTGGCGGTATTTTGCCCAGGAGGTTCCCTGCTGCTTGAGGATCTTTTGCATCTTTGGTACAGAGATATTGTTCATTTTTGCGATACGTGCTATTTCTGCATCGACTTCCGACTCGGGAACAGTAATGTTTTTCATCGCCGCTTTCTGAAGGCGATCTTGAATCAAGAGGTTAATCGCTTTCTGCTTTGAGACATGCGCTTTACGCTGAATTGTACGGATCTCTGTGGTTGTAACAGGTTGACCATTGACAATAAGCGCAATGGCATCGAGCATTTGTGCCTGAAGGGATGTCCATAAAAGCAAGAGCAGCAGGGGGAGAAATTTGTTCATAAAAGCGTTCCGTTTAAGTAAATTTTGAAAAATTATAACATAAGGATGGATAGAACAAGGTTTTAGATATAATTATAGCTATATCGATCTATTTTCATTGAGGATAAGCCATGTTTATAAAAATGTGTTTTTGGCTGGGAGTGTTACTAAGTCTGCTTGCAGCAGAGGCTGCCGCCAACAGTTGTCTAAAGTGTCACAGGGGGATTGAGCCTATCCGAGACCACCAATCCAAAATGATGCAAAAGATCTTTGAAGTCGCCAAAAAGGCGGGCGCTGAGGGAAACGACTGTATTGTCTGCCATGGCGGGAACCCGGAAGCGGCTACAAAGGAAGAGGCGCACAGGGGGACAGTGGCTTACTTTAAGGCACACAAAGGTCCCAAAGCTTTCTATCCTTACCCGGGAAGCCCGTGGATCAATCAGCATACCTGCGGCATGTGTCACCCCAAGCAGGTAGCTGCACAGAATAACAACCTGATGGCGACCGAGCAGGGGAAGATTCACGGTGCACTCTGGGGGTTTGGTGCAAAAGACGGATACAAACACACCTTTACCAACTTTGGCGGCAAGAGTCCGGCAATGCATGAGCGTCTGGGGACGAAAACGTACCGAAAATATATGGAAAAACTTGCCAAACTCGAACCCCAGGGCTTCCCTGTAAAAACCAAGCCGCTTCCGCCCGCACCTACCGCAGAGGAAGTGGAAAAAGATCCTTCCCTTTCAGTCTATACCTATTTGCGGCAGGAGTGTCTGCGCTGTCATACCGGAGGGAAAGGGCGCTACCGAAGAGGGGATTACCGCGGTATCGGCTGTGCTTCATGCCATGTCCCCTACTCCAATGAAGGTTTTTATGAGGGGAACGACACCTCCATTCCCAAAAACAAACCGGGGCATATGCTGGTACACAGCATCCAGTCTTCGAGCAAAGTACATGTCAAGGTACACGGCGTAAGTTACAGCGGGATACCCGTGGAAACCTGTACCACCTGCCACAACCGCGGCAAACGTATCGGGGTCAGCTATCAGGGGCTGATGGAAACTGAATACAAAGCGACTTTCGATGACCACGGTAACCCGCAGCCCAAACTGCACACCAAACGCTACCTGCATCTGACGGAAGATATTCACTATTCCAAAGGGATGCTCTGCCAGGACTGTCACACCTCCAATGATATGCATGGTGACGGCTTTTTCCGGGGTGCCAATCTTGGTGCCGTGGAGATCGAGTGTCAGGACTGTCACGGTACAACAAAGAAGTACCCGTGGGAACTGCCGCTTGGTTACTCTGATGAATTTAGTACAAAGCCAAAGAACGGAAAGCCTCGAGGGACAACAAAAACACTGGCAGCGTATTTGAAACAAGGCAGTATTCCTAAAGACAAGGGTGACGGTTTCCTGCTGAGTGCACGCGGCAATCCTCTGACCAAAGCGGTGCGAAAAGGCAACAAAGTGATGATGCACCTTGCTTCCGGGAAAACGATTGAACTCAAGCCGCTGAAGCTGCTTAAAGAAGAGAAGAAGATCTCCGAGACGGGGATGATTGCGATGGATCAGATAAGTGCGCATACCGACCGTATGGAGTGTTATACCTGCCATGCCACCTGGGCGCCCCAGTGTTACGGCTGTCATGTCAAGGTTGACTACAGTGGTGGTAAACAGAACCCAGACTTCCTTGCCGCTTCCGCACACCATGTCAATGGTAAGACGGGGGATGTTGACAGCCTCAAGGAGTATCTGGTTGATGGCAAGGTGACAGAGACACGAAGCTACCTTCGCTGGGAGAATCCGGCACTGAGCCAAAACGGTGAGGGGCGCATCTCCCCTACGATACCGGGATGTCAGGTGACATTGACAGTCATTGGCAAAGACGGAAAAGCACTGCTCCAAAACCATATTTGGAAACTCAAAGGGGTAGAGCATGGCAAGGGTGTCAAGATACCCAAAGAGGGTGTCAACTCCATTGTCATGAGCCCTGTACAGCCGCATACCGTCGGTAAACGTTCACGTACCTGCGAGAGTTGCCACAATGATCCCAAAGCGATGGGCTACGGGATAGGCAGCGGCAAATATTTCTCAGACCAGAGCAAGACAACTATTGTCGATCTGATGACAGCATCGAAAAAAGTGCTTCCCAAAAAGGTCGATGAGCAGATTCCCGCTATTCCCAACCTCAAACACGACTACTCGGTCATGCTTGATGCCAACGGCACACAATTGCAGACGGTTGGTGACCATTGGAAACTCTCCCAGGCGCTGCCCGATGATGTACGCAGCAAACTGGATCGCCGCGGTACCTGCCTCTCGTGCCACAAAGAAATGCCAAGTGAAGACCTTGCTGTCTCGCTGCTGGTACATACTGCCAAATATGCCGGTGTCAAAGTAGATAACAAGATGCATCATAAGCTTGTTAACAAGAGTATTCTCATGACAGCATGGGTGCAGGTACTTGGAGGGTTGTTTGCCGGACTTTCCATTGCTTTCTGGTGGTTTAGAAGAAAGCGGAAATAGAATTAATGGGGGAGCACAAGAATGCTATGAAGAGGGTACTATTGGTGTTTGGGACAAGACCGGAAGCCATTAAAATGGCGCCACTTGTCAAAGCATTTGAAAAAGAGTCTGATATTAATTATAAGGTTTGTGTCACGGGACAGCATCGAGAGATGCTGGATCAGGTACTTGCGCTTTTTGATATACAGCC
>WGDG01000022.1 GCA_015493425.1 Sulfurovum sp. | reverse complement strand
ATGCGCCCTTCATGCAGAATATCTACCTCTTCACATGCCGAAGCCTCACCGCGTATATCCGTAAAGAGCGCCACACCTGACTGCCCCTTGTTCGAAGAAGAGTTGATGCTGTGAAACTTGAATTTACGCCCAAAAAGTGTATCTGGAATCTGGTCTGCCTCAGCCTTGATCTCCTGGAGTCCCAGAAAATCTATCGGCATTTCGTCCACCCACTTGAGCGCACCCTTTTTTGCTACTGCACGAATACCGTTAACGTTCCATGAAACAAAGGTCAATCGCTTCATACCCTGCTCCCTCTTTTTGCCGACATCATAGCCAAAAGGTATTTAGGCATCCCTTTGATAGCAATCAATGCTTTGATTCTTCCTCGAACGGCGACTTGCGTGGCTGCTTGCGGCGGTCTATCCCCTCATACGGTTTTCCGTTGTCGTAAAGATTTCTAAAGTCCTTTTCAAGCGAAACACCGGCCATCTCCTCAAACTCTGCAAACTCATCCTTTGAGACAATAAAAGAGATCTCTGTGACATGTACCATATGGAGTTTCGGGTCATACTCCTCTTTCTGGAATGCTACATAAGCAGCTTCAATATCTTCTTTCTGCGGTGATTCTCCTGTCCCTTTTCCAAGACGATAGCGCAAATAGACCGGTTTTAGTCCCAGCTCTTCAACCAGTCGAATTTTCTCTTTTTTGGCTCTCTGAACCGCTTCAGCATCGGCATCCCGGTTGCGCAGGCCAAAATAGTCTCCTGTCAGGATGCGTTTAAAGGTACGGCCCGGTGCTTCCTCTTCATTTTTATGGTTTTCTTTCTTTCCAAAAATACGTTTCAACAACCCCATCATCACTTCCCGCTTTTCTTTAATAATACCATATTCCTATCATTATCTGCAACATAAATGCAACCATGCATAGCCGCAAGTCGTTTAAAAGTTTTCGGGGTAAAAAAAACAATGTGTGTCGGGTCTTTGTGGTAATACCAGTTTTTAAACGATTCTCTATCGTTCGGATGAAACTGTGTCTGAATTGCAAGATACCCGCCTGGATGCAAACGCTCCACAAGTGAGTCGAAAATTGTTTTAGGATCATGCAGATGCTCAAAGACTTCAGTAGAGACAATGAGATCATATTTTTTACTATTATACGCTGTATCCGGATGATAGATAGGGTCATACGCATCCGTGGCAATCTTCATACTATTTAATATGTTTGCAAGTAATGTGCTTCTTCCGCATCCAAAATCAAGTGCCGTTTTCACTTTTCCGACATGGGGAAGGAGAAAATCCAAAAAGCGCTGGAAGTAGGCTTTGTACCCCTCGTCATTTTCATCATTGGTATGCAGATCATAGCGCGCTTTCTGTTCATCAATACTCCGGTAGCACTCCGGAGATTTGAAAATCACCTCACAGCCGTTGCAGCAATAATAGAGAATACCGCTTTTCTCATCTCTGAAACTTTCGGTACCGTTCCCACATATATGACATGTCAACACTTCTCCTTTATGAACGACTTCTAATGAGTGTTATGTTACTATTTATCCAGTTAAACTTGACCCCAATTTTTTAGCAGGAACCCAATGAAACGACGCGAATTTCTAACCACTACCGCCATCGGTGCCACTGCACTGGCAGTTAGCGGCTGTCACCGAGCCGAAGAGAAGTCCAATGGGACTTCCGCAAATATCAACAGAGGTAAAAAAGTTACCCTCAAGCTTGCCACCTCCTGGCCGGCGCATTTTCCTATCATGGGAACAGGTGTGGACCGCTTTGCCAAACGGTGCAGCGAACTCAGTGGCGGTACACTGGAGATCAAAGTTTTTGCAAAGAACATTCTCGTGCCTGCCATGCAGGTTTTCGATGCCTGTTCCGCAGCACAGATCGATGCTTTCCACTCCGGTGTCTACTACTGGAAAGGTAAAAACCCAGCCTTCTCCATCTTCGGCGGTATGCCGCTGGGACTGACCAGCGAAGAGATGATCACCTGGTTCAAGTTTGGCGGCGGTTACGATCTGTGGCGGGAGCTCTACGGAAAGTTCAACCTCTACCCCTTCATCGGAGGTACCACGGGGCCTCAAATGGGCGGATGGTTTAAAAAAGAGATCAAGTCCCTTGCCGACCTAAAAGGGCTCAAAATGCGCATACCGGGACTTGGCGGCGAAGTGATGAAGCGTCTTGGTGTCAACCCGGTACTGCTGCCCGCAGGAGAAATTTACACAGCACTCGAGCGCGGCACCATCGATGCGACCGAATGGGTCGGGCCGGCACTGGACAGCATGATGGGCTTTGCCAAAGCGGCGCCTTACTACTACACCGGCTGGCATGAGCCCGGCTCCATTCTTGAACTGACCTTCAACAAGGCGCGCTGGGAAAAACTCAGCCCGGAACATCAGGCAATCATTGCATCTGCCAGTAATGAAATGACACTCGATATGCTCTGTGAATTCCGCTATAAAAACGCCAAGGCACTCCAGAAACTGCCCAAAAATGTACAGATCAAAACCTTCCCCAAAGAGATGATGGATGCAGCTAAAAAAGCGCTCAAAGCAGTGCTGGCTGAAGAGAGTGCGAAAAGTCCGAATTTTAAACGTGTACTGGCAAGTTATGAAGCCTTTGAGAAACTCAACAAACCATGGGATGACATCAGTACCAAAAACTTCCTCAACATCAGAGGGTAATTGCCTTTAATGCAAGCGTACATGCACCAGGCGGTGCTCACTTTTAATGTCAAAACTGCGTGGCGCTCCAGGCATCGGTGTCACTCGCAGCGTATTGTTGTCGATAAAGGTAACATTGACCTTTTCCGGAAACTCGATGTGTCGTATAAGCTCATGCCCGTTTAACGGTACGAAGTAGAGCCAGTAGCTTTTCCCGCGTTTCAGATCAATCGACATTTCTCTTTTCTCTATGCGGATCATCTGCTCCAGCGGTTTTCGTGTATGAAACTGCCACTGATGCTCTATGCGTTTGCCCTTTTCCCGGTAGACCAGTACAGCACGGTAGGTGGTATCGTACTCCAGCCGCTTGAGAGGGAAGAGTGCAAACTCGAAATGATTGAAGCGTGCGTTCGGATCACTCTCTTTGCTTAGAAGCCGTGTCAGATTGACTGCTTTGCCGCTCTTGGCATTGTAAAGCCTGAATGACTCTATGGACACCTTTTTAAAATAAAAATCATTGAAGAGCACACTGACAGGAAAACCTGAAACATCGTAATCGGGCAACGGGTCAGGAATCTCGGAATAGAATGCCGGCGGCACATCCTTCTGTCCGTCATAAGGGTAAAACACTACTTTCGGATTGTGCTCTTTAACATCATTTTGTGCTTCAGTGAAACGCTTGAACGCAATCCTGTGATCCTTGTTTTTACAGACACCGTACACATACTGTCCATAGCCTCGAAAGGGCGGTGCCGAGCAGAGTGCATTGAGCTCACTGTTCCCCATCAGGTAGACAAATGCCGTATTTTCCCTGTCTTTATTATCCTGTGCTACCCCGACCCCGATCTCGTCAATTCCCACATTCAAAAAGCCGAAACGGTGGTAAATGGCAGAGAAGAGTCCGTCTATGGAAGTTTGTGCATCGATATTTTTTGTCGAAAGATTTTCAAGTACCTGGGTAGAAAGATACCCCGCATGCAACGCACGCTCTGCCGGGGTTTTCCCCGTAAATCCGGGGAAGCCCGGAATTTCACTGTGCGAAGTAATCCTGTTTCGCACCAGATAACGCGCGTGCGCCTCTGCTGCCCTGGCAAGCGTATCGTTATGATAGAGTACATTCATCCCCATTGCTTCACGAATATCGTTCAGCAAAGAAAGCGCACTGCTCTTCTCGTAATCAATGTCCATCTTCGGTATCTGACGCTTGACAACCTTTGCATCAGGACTGAAGAAACCGGCATCTATTGCCAACGGGTAAAGAAAGAACAGAAGTAAAAATAGGGTAAAAAGTCTTTTCATGGGGGAGATTATACCACTATTTCTCTACTCTCTTTTTTTCTTCTTCTTTAAAATGTTTATACTTTTCAAGATCATGATGAAAGAACTTTAGAAAAAGAACAATGATCACGACGTCATCTAACCACCCAATAACCGGTACCATATCTGTCATCAGATCAACAGGCGATACCATATAGAGAAAAGCGATAACAGCAAAAAAGATCGTAGTCCAGGAAACATCTCTATAGTTTCCGTTCCAATAATCTTTTGCCAAAGAGAATATCAGTCCTATATCCTGTATAAAGTGCCACAATGTTTTTAGCCTGGATGGCTCTTTTTTTTCATTCAAAAGTACCCCTTTCTCACAAGCAACACAGTAAAATCCCCTTCTAGATAGCCTTCTTTGATACTTATTTCGCCACCAAACGGTTTACACAGGGTTATGATCTCATGTGGTTTCCAGTAGGAAAACTCCCCTTCTCTTTCTCTGCCATACAACAGATTAAACACAAACCCTTTGCGGCTCTGCTCAAAACAGCGCCGGATGAAGATCTGCGTCTCCATGCGTGTCAGCAGATTCATCGATCCGCTTGCAACGTACCAGTCGGCTCCGGGAAGGCTTTGGGAGAGAATATCTTTCTGCATGATCCTGCAACCGGTACGCACTTTGGCTTCCCTGACCATATGTGCGCACAGGTCAAGTCCTATATACTGTTTTGGTAATCTGTTTTGTGTTTTGAGATAAAGATAAAAATCACCGAATCCACATCCTGCATCGACCAGTGTATCCTGCCCTATCTCCCCAAAACAAGAGAGAATGGCAGCAAAACGCCGCTGCTGTGTTCGGGCACTGTCCCATGCCGCACCTTCGGCTGAAACACCGTAAGTCTCATAGTTTTGGGCATAAAATGCTTTCTGATCAATTCGTGCCATACATCTCTTTCATATTTTCAAATATAATCACTCTTCCCTCACCTTGCCCCGCATCTTTTTCTTATTGGCATGTTTCTTTTTCGATACCAACCGGCGTTTGACAGCCCCTTTGGTCGGTTTGGTGGGGATGCGCTTTTTGTGTGTGACATTAACACTCTTGATCATCTCGACCAACCGCTCCAGCGCCTCAGCCCTGTTTTGCTCCTGACTGCGGTGCTGCTGCGACTTGATGACAACAATGCCCTCTTTGGTGATACGCTTGTCTTTAAGTGAGAGAAGTTTTTCTTTGTAGTGCTCAGGCAGAGAAGATGCGGCAATGTCAAAGCGCAGATGCACCGCTGCTGCCACTTTGTTGACCTTCTGCCCACCGGAGCCCTGTGCCCGTATCGCAGAGAACTCTATTTCGTTTTCACCGAGGGTGACGGTGTTGGAGATTTTCAGGGTTGGCATGCTGCCTCTTTTTGTTTTATGCTTTCTTTTTCAAATGCTATCTCTATCTACCTGAGGACTCTCTTCAGCATAGATAAATTGTTATAAATCGACAATATCTTTCCCTGTCAGTTTTTTGATGATGAGTTTTGCCCAAAAACGTATTGAGGAGAGCACCAAAATACCCAGAAGCAAAAGGACGATATTCTCTTTGATACTGTTGGGTACGATGTCAAAAAATCCGAGCAGGAATATAACGACACCTGGAAAGAGTATAAAAGGAGCCATGAGACCTACTGCTATCGGGGCATGGCGCCCTATTGAAAGAAGAAGAAGTAATCCGACTACAATAAGTATCCCGCCAGTTTCCATTTTATATCCTTGATTTTATACGGCAATTATTTTATCTGATTACGCTTAAGACCACCATGATAATTCGCCGGTTTCACAAGTCAAATGACAAGTTGGCAAATGCGCCTTCTGCACCTATGGCGCTCTTGTAACGTGTTTTTAAGACACGTACCTTTTTAGTCTCCATATCACAGATGGCAATGCGAAAGCTCATCCCCATCTGCGGCTCGACGATGCAGATGATTTTACCGTCATATTCGCGTGTGGCGTGGATGATCCCCTGCAGTTTCGGGAAAAAGTATTTGGGATAGCTCAGCGGCGTGATCTCCACGATCTTGATAGTCTCCTTTTTCTCAAGTGTATCAAGTACCAGCTGCGCATCTTCCATACTCTCAAACTGCACACACCAGTCGTCAAACTCTTTGTTGAAGTGCTCAAGGTCTTCATCAAGGAAGCCTCCAGCGAGAGATTGTAGTGCAAAAATCGGCATTGTTTTCATCCTTTACTTTTCAAAGCGAATAGTAGCATAATTCTTTCATATCACTACACAGTGATGAGAAAAATTGCATATAGCATGCTATAATCTAAAAAGTATTTTGGAGTTAGCATGTATCCTATCTTAACACCCCTGTTCCTTCTTTTTGTCTTTGTCAGTACCGCTTACACCGAACAGCGGTTTATCGATAAAGAGGCGTACCCTCTCTCTGCCTACACACTCTCAAAGAAGTATTGCAAGACTCCAAAGCAGCTCTGTCAGGCATATACTATCAGCTATATAGACAGCAATGCAAGCAATCTCCCCTCTTTTATGCGAGGGGTAGATACCCACATCACTCCGCTCCTAAACACCTATCGCAAGAGCGATCCACAAAAACTGGTCACCGATACGATCAAACAGTTTGGCGACACCATTTCGGGTGACTGGTACGACAACACAAACATCACCCTTTTTGCCAAAACACCCCGTACCTATACACTCTCTATTGAATCTGACGGTTATTCAGGCGGTGCGCACGGCTACTACACTATTGCCTATATCAATATTGACACCCAAACCCAAAAACAACTTTCCCTCTCAAACCTTTTTCTGCCAACATACAAGCAAAAACTGCACAACATTGCCCTTACCTACTACAAAATAGCACACAATCTCAAACCGTCAGATCCGCTTGCAAAGGATGGATGGTTTGACAACAAGTTTATGCTTGCCGAGAACTTCGCCATTACGCCGCAGGGACTCTACTTTCTCTACAACCAGTATGAGATCAAACCCTATGCAGACGGGCAGACGGACTTTCTGCTTCCCTATGCCGCCATCCAAAAGATCATAGACCCCAAAGGCCCTCTCGCCTTTGCACTCAACGCCTCTAACAATAGTCTAAAAGCAGCCTATGCGAATGAACAGATGAAACTCTTAGTTGAAGTAAAACGGCGAGGTGACACAGTCACACTCACCGCCCACCTGACGCCACTGACCTCTGCCAAAGCCGCATGGCTCTCCGTCTCCTTGCCGCAGATCGACTCAAAGCGGCAACTGCTCTCTACCGGCTATAAGGGCTTTGATCATGTGATCCCCTACGATACCAGAAACTCCATCTACAACGGTACACTCAACAAACCGATGCACGCCAGATATATGCTTGTTGAAGCGGACAAGCGTAATGTAGATGATGATAAGCGTTATACGATGTGGTTT
>WGDG01000021.1 GCA_015493425.1 Sulfurovum sp. | reverse complement strand
GGGTGGGAATGCTGCTTGGTATCGTGCTCATCATGATCGGTGTCTACCGCGGGATGATCATCGATGCGCAGGTACTGCTTGATGATATCGGAGCGGATGGATGGGTGGTGCAGGAAGACACGCTGGGACCTTTTGCCGAATCCTCCCGCATCCACGAAGACCTGCGCGATACCGTGCGTGTTATCGATGGTGTCAAGAGTGCCGAAGCACTGACATTCCAGAACATTCAGCTGCCGCAAACCCCAAAACCGGTGCGCGTGACAGCTGTGGGATTCGACCCCTTTGGCAGGGTCAACCCTGTCAACCCAAAACGTATCGTGGAGGGACGCGGGCTGGAGCGCAGCCATTATGAAATGGTCGTTACGGACAAAACAGGTTACCACGTAGGCGATGTCATCAGGCTGCTGCGGCACGACTACCATGTAGTGGGCGTCACTCACGGGAGTGTCTCTTCCGGCGGTGATCCGCTGGTCTATGTCAGCCTCAAAGATGCGCAGGAGCTGCAGTTTTCCTACTCCAACAACCGTATCCGTACCGACAGGGCACGAGGTATCGAGGGGGTGGAGGCGCATATGGTCAATGCCGTTGTTGCCCGTGTCAGACCCGGTTACAGTATAGACGAGGTGGCAAAAGGCATTGAAACGTCGCTGCACAAGAGCGTCTACACGGCAGAGCAGCAGCGGTGGATTTTGACCAAAAACGTCATCGAGACCGCAGCCAAGCAGATCGGGATGTTTACGGGCATTCTTGTTATCGTTTCGACCATTATCATCGCACTGATCATCTATACGATGACACTGGAGAAGATCAAAGAGATCGCTATCATGAAGCTTATCGGTATCCCCAACAAGATGATTGTCAAGATGATCGCACAGGAGACGCTGCTGCTGGGAATTTTGGCATTTATCTTTGCCAATCTCTTTTCCCATCTGATCTACAGCAAGTTCCCCAAACGGGTTGTACTGGAAATCCCCGATGCGTGGATGCTTTTTGGTGTAGTGATCGTCGCTTCCCTGCTGGCGTCTCTGGCAGGTATCAAGAAGGTCATCAGCGCAGATCCGCGTATGGCGATAGGAGGGTAGAATGGAAAGCAGAGCAGGCATACGGGTAGAGAATCTCTACAAGCACTTTGGAAAGGGCGATACGCTGGTGCGTGTCATCGAAGGGGCGAGTTTTGAGGTGAACAAGGGTGAACTGGTCGCACTCATCGCCCCAAGCGGTGCAGGGAAGACCACACTGCTGATGATGATAGGGTGTGTGGAAGAACCCACAAGCGGTACCATCTGGCTGGGAGATGAAAAGGTCTATGAAGACAGGTGGCTGACCAAAGAGACGCGTAAGATCCGCCGTGAAAAGATAGGCTTCATTTTTCAGGCACACTACCTCATCCCGTTTCTAAACGTCATCGAGAATGTCACGCTGGTGCCGCAGACCAATGGTGTAAGCGAAGCAGAAGCCAACAAAATCGCCATGGAGCTGCTGGAGTATTTTGACATCGGTGACAAAGCCAAAGCGATGCCAAGCGCACTTTCGGGTGGGCAGAACCAGCGTGTCGCCATCGCCCGTGCTCTGGCGAACAAACCGCAGATTATCTTGGCAGACGAACCCACCGCAGCCCTTGACTCCAAACGCTCTGTCAATGTAGTGAAAATGCTCAAAAAGATCGCCATAGAGCAGAATGTCGCTGTCATCATGGTAACGCACGATGAGGCGATGCTGCCGCTGTGTGACCGTATTTTGAAGATAGAGGATAAGAAGGTGGTTTCAGAGCCGGTACCCAAAGAGGGGGTGGCAATCTTGTAAGTCTTATAACATCCTCCTTTGGTGATATACATACCCAGCTTGACATACTGATGTTATTTGATAGTGCACAGTAGGAAGTTAATGATAAATTATTAAGGATAAAAATGGAAAAAACAGAAACAGCTAACAACAAAGTACTTAATCACAATGAAAAGAAAAAGATTTCACTCTACTCAGTCGGGGTAAACCTGGTACTCTCGCTTATTAAAATTGCCGGAGGTATGGTTTCAGGCAGTGCGGCACTGACAGCGGACGGAGTACATTCACTTTCGGATCTTGCTGCATCACTGAGTGTTTATGTGGGGATTGTCATCTCCAACAAAAAATCAGACCTCTTTCCTTACGGGCTTTACAAAGTAGAGAACCTTGTAGCACTTGTGAGTGCCTTTGCCATCTTCTTTGCCGGTTATGAGATAGCGAAAGATGTCCTTTTTGGAGAGACTGAACCGATCAAGAACCTTCCTGTTGCCATAGGAGTTATTGGGCTAACAGTTTTGATTACCTTTCTCTACTCCCGCTGGGAAAAACAAAAAGCCATAGAGCTGAACTCTCCCAGCCTTTTGGCAGATGCCGAACATATCAAAACAGACTTCTATACAGCACTTGTTGTACTTGTCGGGGTTTTGGGACAATACTTTGGTTATCCTATTGTTGAAAAGATAGCCGTTGTTGTGGTGGTTTACTTTATCTTTCACAGTGGGTTTGAAATTCTCAAAGAAGCAATTAAAGTCCTGCTTGATGCTTCTTTGGATCACGAGACTATCGATAATATACGAGCGATTCTCAAAGAGGAACCGCAAGTCAAAGAGGTTTTACATATTACGGGACGAAATGCAGGCAGCTTCAAGTTTGTACAGCTTGATCTTTCGCTAAATACTGATTCCCTCAAAGAGGCTCATGCCCTTGCTCATGATATAGAAGCGCGTATCAAAGCACAGATGCCGTTTGTTGAGAAGGTGGTGGTGCATTATCAGTGAAAAGAGAAGCGTTTATCCAGATAAAAATGTAGTTTAACACAAAATTAACAGTGGTTTACTACCATACAACTCCAGAATAATCAAAGATGGAGGAAGTATGAAAAAAAGTATTGTTGGAGCCTCTCTTGTGCTGTCTGCACTGACAGCGGAGAGTATTGTAAATTTGGCACCGGTTAATGTCATCGCAACGGGCGTTGACGAAACAAGTTTGACACAGCCTTTGAGTGTTGCGACAAAAGATGAAAACGAGACCAAACTCGATCAGGTCATTTTTCAAAAAGATCTGCTTAACTCCCTGAGTGGGGTAAGGATAGAGCAGACCGGTTCTGTGATAGGGCATATGACATCTATTCGTATGCCTATGGGGACGGGACCGTACTATCTCTTTATGCAAGACGGCATTCCTGTGCAGTCAAGCGGGTTTTTCAACCATAACGGCTTGGCATATACCACTTTCCAGTCGGCTACTTCGGTCGAAGTGCTCAAGGGTGCCGGGACTGCTTTGTACGGTTCGGATGCAGTGGCAGCCGTTATCAACGTGCAGTCGTCAAAAAGACCTTCAAAAACCAAAGAGGTATCTGTAAAAGCAATGGCGGGAAGCTACGGATACGGAAGTCTTGACATAGGGGCGAGCGATACCATTGATAACAAAAATGCATACCGTGCCAATGCATCCTATATGCACAGTGACGGATGGAGAGACCATACAAAAACCGATAGAGCTGAAGCGAACATTCGCTACGACTACCTCATCGACAATGAAAACGATGTCAAAATTCTGTTTAACTTCTCTAAAACAGTGGCACAGCAGGCTGACAGTTTCAATGACTATGCCAATATCGAAAACGGTTCAACGGCAGCGAGTGATGATCCCAACTACTTTCTTGCACTTGAAAAAACGGATGTAGAGAGAAGGTTTGACTATGCCAAGCTGAGTGCCGAATTCAATAACTACAGCGTTGAAGACTTGGAGATTACGACGATACCCTATCTTCGCTACAACAGGAACAGATATGTGGCAACCTGGGAGAAGAACCTTCCTAGCAACGACAATGAACTCTATACGCTTGGATTGATACAACGCAATACCTATGAGCAAAACTGGGGGAAAATTGTCTTCGGTTTCGACACGGAGTATACCCGCTCATCCCTCAAGTACAACCAGGACTTCGATGTCACGACTTCAGGGTGGGGTGCCAAGACCTATACGGCAGGGGCACTCTATGACTATGATGTAGACTATTTTGCGATTGCACCCTATGTACATATAGACTACATGGTTACGGACAAGATCAAATTAAGCCCCGGTCTCAGGTATGACTATAACCACTATGATTACACGAACAACCTGGCACCGGACTCGACAGACAGTTCGGGTACCTACTACCGTCCGGCAGACAGAACGGACTCCTTTCATCACCTCAGTCCCAAACTGGCACTTTCATATATGCCGACAAAGGATATCAATATCTATGCCCGTTATGCCAACGGTTTTAGAATCCCACAGGCTACGAGACTCTACTCGGTTAAAGTCGGATATGAGAATATCGATCTTAATCCGGAAACATCTAATACCTATGAGATTGGCTATAAACAGAACTTTTCAAAAAAGTCGTTTCTTGAGCTTGCAGCATACTACATGGATATAGACGATACCATCATCAGAGACAAAAATACCGGCGGCTACAGAAACGGAAGCAGCAGTATTCATAAAGGGGTAGAGGTATCGCTGAAATCAGAAATCACCAAAGAGTGGGAGAGCAGTCTGAGCTACTCCTATAGCAAACATACATACGATAATGACCCTGTTCTGGGTGACAATGAAATTGCAGGCGCTCCAAATCATCTTGCCAATGTAAGACTCTTCTACATGCCTGAGTATCTAAACGGTCTGACTCTGATGGCAGAGTGGCAGTATGTCGGTTCCTACTGGATGGATGATGACCATGAAGCAGGAAGATACAAAGGCTACAGTATCGGCAACCTGAAAGCGGACTATATCTATTCTGACAAGTTAAGCATATTTGGAAAGGTTACCAACATCACAGATGAACGGTATGCCGTCAGCGCACGTTATGCTTACGGAAAAGAGGACTATACTCCGGGGGATCCAAGGAGTTTCTATTTTGGTTTGGAATATAAATGGTAAAGAGCCACAAAGTGCACAAACTCTCCGGCATTACTGCCGGAGTGCTTTTGCTACTGCTCTCAATCAGCGGTTTTTTTCTCGATCATAAAACATGGAATTTTCTCTACACTACTACCTTTAAGCAGGTGCCTTCACACACGCTGCAAGCCGAAAAGAGGCTCTTGACAAGCTATTATCGTGACAAAAGTCATCCCAATCACATTATTACAGGTGGTTATCGCGGTTTGTTCGAAAGTTTTGACGGAGGCAGAAATTTCTCTACTGTCACTACATTGCAGGTTCTCTCTATCGTACCTTGGCAAAACCGACTCTATCTTGCTACCTCCGACGGGTTATACAGCTACAGTAACCGTCAACTCTACCAATTAGCGCTAAGCGGAGAGTATCTTACGGCACTGAGTGTCTCGAACGATACCATTGTCGCAGTGATAGAGAAGCATACGCTTGTCGTGTTAGAGAGAAAAGATCTCAAGGTGTTAAAACGCACACGGGTCAAGATACCTAAAACATTACTGCAAGAAGATATCAGCCTCTCACGCTTTGTCAGAGACCTTCATTATGGGCGAGGTCTGTTTGACGGGGATATATCACTGTTTATCAACGACTACGGCGCACTTTTGCTGATCTATCTGGGACTAAGCGGCTATCTCATATGGTTTTTGATCCGTCAAAAAAGGTATCCGAAATTTGTCCGAAAGCTCATTAAAACCCATGCAAATGCTTTTGCTGTCGCTGCCGTTGTTCCCCTGTTCATACTGGCGGTTACCGGTCTATTCCTCGATCATGCTTCCGCACTCTCCCGCTTCATGAAGTCAGTCTCCATTTCCCACACGCTCCTCCCGCCTGTTTACAGTACACTTCAAAACGATATCTGGTCGGTTGACTACGATGGTAAAGTATACAGAATCGGTAATCGTTACGGCGTATATAAAAGTGATGATCTGAAAAAGTGGTCTTTGGAGAGCAGAGGGTTTGCCTACAAAATGATGCGAAGGGACGGTATATTGTATGTCAGCGGGATGGGGTCAGCCAACAGGGTTTTCAGAGAGAAAAACTTTACGGTATTGCCAAAAACACCCCATATGTTTCGTGATGTCGTTTGGCAAGATGGTAACGTAAGATACTTCTCCTCTGCCGGTCACGATCTTCCCATACCCCGGTTTGACACGATTACGCTCTATACCCTTCTGCTGAGCATCCATGACGGATCTTTTTTTGCCCCGTGGTGGGTATGGATCAACGACTTTGGCGCGCTCCTTCTGCTCTTGCTGATGGTTACGGGCATCATACGGTGGAGAAAGAGAAGCGCTTCAATTAAAGGTATATGACCCCAATCTTTATCTCATTATCCTGCTCTAACAGAAAGCTTGCCTTTTTGAAATTGGGCAGGTTGAAGAAGTTGATGGTTTTGTAATTTGAAAGCCCCACACCCTCTTTGGGCATGATCAACCCCTTGTCTATTTTACCGTTGTTGTTCTCGTCATGAAAGACACTGACAGCGTATCTGCCCTTTGGAAGATCTTTGAATACCGCTTTTGCTGTTGTTCCGGTGATGGCTACCCGCTTCATTTTGTAGTATTTGCTGAGGGTTTTGTCGGGAATGGTGCCTTTTTTGTTGTAAAGCGAGAACTGTACCTCTCCTTTATCGTTCTTTAGTCCTGTAGCGACTACGGTAAGGGTCTGGGCTTGTAGTGACATGTAAAGCAAGGCAAGAGTGAGTAGCTGTTTTTTCATGAAAAGTATCCTTTTGTTAACATACTTGTATGG
>WGDG01000020.1 GCA_015493425.1 Sulfurovum sp. | reverse complement strand
TCTGATAGGTCAAAATGGCAATAAAGTAGGCAAGGAAGAATTCGAACCATTTTGCTTTGTAGATTAGTGCGCGCGCCGTCTGTGTACCGTAGTCATTTTCAATGAAAGTGGCAACCCCGATGCTTATTCCGAAGAGAAACATCATTGCAACAGCCATTTTCATCGATAGCAGTTTTTTCAACATCGTTATTAGTCCCTTTATAGCCACTCTCGCAGCCGTGATAGGAGGCGATTATAACCGATGTATATTAACAAGCTGTTAACCTGGAGAAAAATTCTCCTGAAATATTTACTATTATTTTAATTCACCCCAGCTGTCACCGACACTGACCGAACAGACCAGAGGCACTTTGAGGTCATAAATGTGTTCCATCACATCAACGAAACGTTTCGAAACCGATTCAACCTGCGCCTCTTTCACTTCAAAGATAAGTTCATCATGAATCTGCAACAGCATATCAGCATCCGTAAGCTCTTCATTGATCATCGTATCGATCTGCAGCATCGAAAGTTTAATGAGATCGGCGGCACTTCCCTGAAAAACGGTATTGACCGATTCACGCATGTAGGCAGCTTTCTGCATACCGTTGGCATTTTCATAGTCAAAAAATCGGCGTCTGCCAAGCAGTGTTTCGACGTAGCCGTCAATTTTTACCTGCTCCTGGATCCCTTCAAGATACTGCTTGACCGTAGGGAATGAGGCAAAGTAGTTGGCAATGATCTCCTTGGCTTCGGCTTGCGTGATACCAAGCTCATCGGAGAGCTTTTTGGGACCCATCCCGTAGAGCAGACCAAAGTTGACCGATTTGGCAAAGTTACGTTTGGCTTTGGCCTCCGCTTCGCCAAAGAGTCTGACGGCCGTTGCCATATGGATGTCCACTCCCTCCTTGAAGGCTTCAAGCAGTGCGGCATCCTGAGAAAAATGTGCCAGCAGGCGCAGCTCTATCTGAGAGTAGTCAATGCTGACCAGTTTGCACCCCTCTTTGGCAACAAAAACCGAACGTACCTCTCTTCCAAGCTCTGAACGCACGGGGATATTCTGCAGGTTGGGGTCTTTGGAGCTGAGTCGTCCCGTTGCCGTACCTGTCTGCAAAAATGAGGTATGAATACGGCTCTCCTCATCCTGTCTGGCCAGTTTCAGAAGCGGCAGAACGTAGGTTGAGAGCATTTTCTGATGTTCACGGTAAGTCAGGATCTTTTCGATAATAGGGTGTTCATCCTTCAGTGACATCAACACAGCTTCGTTGGTACTGTAGCCGGTCTTCGTCTTCTTGCCACCCTTGAGCCCAAGCTGTTGGAAAAGCACGACACCAAGCTGTTGTGTAGAGCGGATGTTGAACTCCGTTCCTGCCAGAGCGTAAATCTCTTCGGTCAGCGATGCCAGCGTTTCACTCAGCGAATGCTCCAGTTGCGAGAGCTTTGTCTGGTCTGCTTTGATACCAAGCTGCTCCATACGGATGAGTACATTGATAAAGGGGTACTCCACCGTCTTGGCCTCTTTGAGCAGGTGTGAAAGGGAACCAAGCTCCATCTTCTTCTTGATGGCACCGTAGAGCAGATAGGTCATCCATGCATCTTCGGCGGCATAAAATGTCGCTTCATCGATGCTGACAGCCGAGAAGTCTTCCCCTTTTTTGACCATCTCTTTAAAAGGCTTCATCTCGTACTTGAAGAACTTTTTTGCCAGTACATCAAGCCCTACTTTGCTCCCCGGGTCACTCAGCCACGCCATAATCATCGTATCGGCGAAGGGAATAACCTCTTCAAGACCATAACCGCTGTAGAGCATGCCAAGGTCAAACTTGAGGTTCTGCCCCACTACCCTGCACTGCATGATCTTCTCTATAGCCGCAAGTGCATCCGCTTCGCTCACCTGTGTTTCGACACCCAGATAACTATGCCCCACCGGAACATAGTAGGCCTTTTCCGGCGCAAAACAGAAAGAGAAACCGACCATCTTCGCCGTACGGGTATCAAGCCCCGTTGTTTCGGTATCGAACGCGATCAGTGTATCTTTACTTACCTTTTCCAACACATTGTCAAGTTTTTCTTTCGTATCGAGTGTGACTGCTTCAAAAGTGAGTGAAGGTTTTTGGGGTGCTTCAGCTGTCTCTGCTGTCACGGCATGACCACACTGCTCAGGAGGCGTTCCTCCCGCCTGCGCTTTTTTGATCGCCTGTTTCATCTCATATTTTTTAAACTCATCGATCAGACAGGCAAGATAGTTCTTGTCTTCAAAAACAAACTGACTCAGATCGAGCGTATCGAAAACATCATCACGCATGCGCACCAGTTCACGGGAAAGGAAAGCGCTCTCTTTACCTTCAAGCAGCAGCTTCTGAATGCGCGGTGTTCCCGCTTTGTCAATATTGGCATAAATGTTTTCAAGCGTATGAAACTCATTAATGAGCTTTGCCGCACCTTTGACACCGATCCCCTTGACACCGGGAACATTGTCGGAGCTGTCGCCTACAAGTGCCTGAAAGTCGACAAAGTCTTCCGGACGCACACCGAACTTCTCCACACACGCCTCTTCGTCTATCTCTTTGCGCTTGACCGAGTCGTACATCACCACCTGTGAATCATCGATAAGCTGGTAAAGGTCTTTGTCATGTGAAACGATACGTACCTTCAACTCCTGTTCTCTGGCAAAACGAGTAACGGTCGTGATGATATCATCGGCTTCAAAGCCCTCTTTGGAGAGATTCGCAAATCCCATCTGCTCGATCCATTGGATGGCAACAGGTAGCTGTTTGGTCAGCTCTTCAGGCGGCGAAGGACGGTTGGCTTTGTATTCCGGGTAGATTTCGTTACGAAACGTCGGCCCCTTGCTGTCCAGTGCAAAAACAAGGTAGTCCGTGGCATGGTCACGTCTGAGTGAGTCGACAAGGTTAATGAAGCCTGTCAGGAGTCCCGTGGGGAACCCCTCAGAGTTCCGTAGCGGCGGCAACGCGAAATAGGCTCGAAAGAAGAAGCCGAAAGTGTCGATGATAGTGATTGTTTTCAAGGCAGTCTCTTTGGGTTTTTGTTGTATTTTATCCTATCTCGTGTTAGAGCTGCCCAAAAAAAGTACAGGCCACCTCATCTGTTTTACTCAATGTTAAGTACGAATGTACTATGATTAACATTAGTTAATTTTATGTATCAAGGGGAGAACAATGGATCCAATAGAAGAGGTAGGAAGTAAAATAAATTACGGCACCCCTCTCAAAAAGAAGAAAAAAATAAAAAGCAGCAGACCGGCAGGCTACATGCAGCAGCCTGTCGATCTTCAAAAAACCCCGTTTCTTTTTTTCCCTCCCGGAAAAGAGATGCTTTTTATGGGGATTTATTTTGTCACTCTGCCCTACATTGCCGGACTGCTCTTTATCTTTTTCTACATCTCTGATGCCAATGCGAAAACCTTTGGAGACATCAGTGTTGATTCCAACTTTTTTCTTGTATGGGCATTAGGGTATGAAATTTTGGCAGCCGTCATTGTACTGTGGATCATCAAAAATGCCATATCGTTCAGTGTCAAGAACCATCAGGCACAGACAACACGCCCAGGCCGTCGACATAAAAAACGCCGCTAATGAGCCAATTCCTTGGCCAGATACTCACCGGTATAGGAACCGGTCTTTTCATATTCTGAAGCCAGTTTCTCCGGGCTTCCTTCCGCAATGATCTTTCCACCTTTATTACCGCCTTCAGGCCCCATATCGACAATGTAGTCCGCATTTTTGACCATGTCAAGATTGTGTTCGATGACCACAACAGAGTTGCCAAGGTCGACAAGATGGTGCAGTACGCCCGTCAGCCTGTCCACATCGGCAAAGTGCAGGCCTGTAGTCGGTTCATCAAGGATATAGAGTGTACGTCCTGTATCTTTACGGCTAAGCTCCTTGCTCAGTTTGATACGCTGCGCCTCACCGCCTGAGAGTGTTGTTGCATTCTGCCCCAAAGTAATGTAGTCAAGTCCCACATCCTTGAGTGTTTTGAGCTTGGCAGCGATGGCGGGAATGGCTTTGAAAAACTCCAACGCCTCACCTACACTCATCGCCAGCACATCAGCGATCGACTTGCCCTTGTAGAGCACTTCAAGTGTCTGAGCGTTATAGCGCGTCCCATGGCAGGCGTCACACTCCACCAGTACGTCAGGCAAAAAGTGCATCTCGATTTTGATCTGCCCGTCTCCCTGACACTTCTCACAGCGTCCGCCTTTGACGTTGAATGAAAAACGCCCTACTTTGTAGCCGCGCAGTTCCGCCTCTTTGGTCTGGGCAAAGAGTTTGCGTATCTCATCCATAATACCGGTATAGGTTGCAGGGTTGGAGCGCGGCGTACGGCCGATGGGGCTCTGGTCGAGGTAGATGACTTTGTCGAGCTTCTCCAGCCCGTTGATCTCCACGCCATCAACTTTGTTGACCTTTTTGGCGTGGTTGAGCAGTTCACGTGCCACAGGCAGGAGTGTCTGAAGGATCAGTGAACTTTTCCCGCTTCCACTGACCCCGGTGATACAGACAAAATTATGCAGCGGTATTCTCGCATCAAGATTTTCAATGTTGTTCAGTGTAACATTCTTTATCTCTATCCACGCCTCCTGCGGCCTGTTGTGCGGATAGTTGATGGTTTTTTTGCCGTTGAGATACTGTGCCGTAAGGGTTTTTGCTTTGAGCAGTTTTTTCTGATCGCCGGCAAAGACCACTTCACCACCAAACGCTCCCGCCCCCGGTCCAATGTCCACGATGTAGTCAGCGGCCATAATGGTCTCTTTGTCGTGCTCTACGACGATGACGGAGTTGCCCTTCTCTTTGAGTGAGTTGAGTGTCCGTATCAGTTTCATCGTATCACGCTCGTGCAGTCCGATGCTTGGCTCATCAAGCACATACATTACGCCCGTCAGTCCCGAGCCGATCTGTGAAGCGATACGGATACGCTGTGCCTCCCCGCCGGAGATGGTACGCGCGTCACGGCCGAGAGTAATGTAGCCCAGTCCCACATCATAAAGGAAGAAGAGGCGCTCTTTGATCTCTTTGAGAATCGATTCTGCAATCATCTTCTGCTGTTCAGTAAAGTGTGAGAAGTTCGCATCGTCGGCAAAGTAGGCGTAACTCTCCTCAATGGGCATATCGATGATGTCGGCAATGTTGTGACCCTCAATCTTGACAGCCAGTGAGCGTGGACGCAAGCGGTGTCCCTGACACTTGTCGCACACCTTTTCAGTCATGTATTCACTCATATCTTTTTCGTCTTTGAACATATCCTGCGCGAACTTGACGACGCCGGGCCACTCGCGTTTGAGTTTGTGGCGCTTCCAGGTAAAGTCAACCGTGGAACCGTTGCCGTAAAGAATGGCTTTTTGCTCATGCGTCTCCAGTTCGCCGTAGGGTTTGTGAATGTCAATGCCGTTTTGTTCACAGAAGGCGTTGAGGAATTTGGTGTAGTAACTCTTGTTAAAGCCATACATGATCTTCACCGCACCCTTGTCGATGCTGAGATCGGGATCTATCACTTTTTTAAGATCGATGGTATAGCGGATACCCAACCCGTCACAGGCAGGGCATGCCCCTTTGGGGGAGTTAAATGAAAAGCTGACCGGCTCAAGCGGCTCAAAGCTGATCTTACAGTCAAAACAGGCAAGATGCTCGGAGTAGTGGTAATCTTTACGCTCCAGACTAAGCTCCTCCCAGTTGAGGACCTCTATCTCCATCTCTCCGTAACTCTCTTTGAGCGCCTTTTCGACATCCTGCCCTATTCTGTCACGGCTCTCCTCTTTCACCACCACACGGTCGATGACTACTTTGATACTGTGCTTTTTGGTCTTACTCAGCTCTATCTCGTCATCCAGACGTACCATCACCCCGTCGATCATCGCACGTACATACCCCTTGTGGCGAAGCGATTCGAGCATATCGGCAAAGGTTCCCTTTTTCTCCTTGACCAGCGGTGCCATGATAATCAGCTTGGCACCCTCTGGGAATTTTAATACCTCTTCGATAATATCAGCCGCACTCATTGAGGAAATCGGCTTGCCGCACTGGTGACAGTACTGTCGTCCCACACGAGAAAAAAGCAGACGCAGGTAGTCGTAGATTTCAGTAATAGTCCCCACCGTAGAGCGCGGGTTTTTGGAAGTGGTCTTCTGGTCGATGGCAATGGCGGGGGTAAGCCCCTCTATCTTGTCCACATCGGGCTTCCCCACACGTCCGAGGAACTGTCGCGCATAGCTTGAGAGCGACTCGATATAGCGGCGCTGCCCTTCGGCATAGAGCGTAGAAAATGCCAGTGTCGACTTCCCCGAACCCGAAATACCGGTAATGACCACCAGCTCGTTCTTGGGTATCTCGATGTCGATGCTTTTGAGGTTGTTCTCACGCGCGCCAAAAACCTGAATGGTATCTTTTTTCTGTTTCAATCGTGTTCCTCTGTGGGGTGTAAAAAATTAAGCAGTGATTATAGCATATTTTGAAAAAGAACTTGGAAACAAAACGTATCCAAAATCACTTTTCATTGTGCTATAATAATCTTATAATAGACTTCAGGAGAACACTATGGATACCAACAAACTCGATACGATGCTAAACGACCTCAAACACCTCAAGGACGAACTGACCCTCAAAGCCAGCCTCGGTGCTGCCGAAGCGCAGGATGCGCTTAAAAAACTCGAACCGCTTTATGAAGAGCTCAAGGCAAAGACCGAAAAGGTCGTAGATGTAGCGGGTGATACCGCATCCGAACTCAAGGCAGCGGCGGAGCTTGGCATCGATGCGGAGTCAAGTGAAGACATAGAAACGGCTCTTGACCTTGCCGGAGAACAACTGAAAAATGCATATAAAAGAATAAAGCTTGTGCTTTCTTAATCTGTAATACAGAAGCTGAGAATAATATCTTCTGTACTGCAACTGATAACACTGCTGCACCTCTTTACAGACTGAGAACAGACACGCTGGATCGCACTGCTGCTGAGCGACTATGAAACCAATAGCACACAAGGAGGCACAAATGCCAAGAACGACGATAAAAGAGGAGCTTGAGGAGCTCAAAAGGGAGCTTGAGGAGCTGAAAAAAGAAGAGGCCGAACGTAAACGCAAAGAGGCCGAAGCCGAACGCAAAGCACAGGAAGCCAGAGAAGCCGAAGCAAAAGAGGCAGAAGCAAAAGCAAAAGAGATTATGAAGAGCATTGAATCGGGCAAGAGTGATGCCAAAGAGGTGCTCAACGAACTGCTTGAAACCCTTAAAAAAGACTACGACAACCTCTCGCCCACCTCGGCCATTGTCCTCTTCGCACTCGGCGCCGCTTTCGGCCACGCACTCTCATCGAAATAAAGGAGAATCTATGAGCCAGGATCTTAACACCAAACTCAAACTGCTCGTCAAGAGCGAAAAGGCGCTGCTGGGACTGCAGATGCGCACCAAAAGCCGCCAGACTTTCTGGATAGCCCTTGCCCTGCTGTCCGTGCTTGTCACGCTCGTTTTGCTCAACGTCACAGTCTACCTCTACCTTGTACAGACCCGTACACCACTGGCTTCCGTTGGCATTCTAACAGGCATCAACCTTGCAATCGCCGCACTCTTCTTCTTCATCTCGACCCGACAGGAGAATATTGCCGAAGCTAAGGCCATCGAAGAGATACGCGACTTTGCCTGGGAGCAGGTCTCTGCAGACATCGACGAAATGAAACAGGGGGTCGGCGACTTCAAAGAGAG
>WGDG01000019.1 GCA_015493425.1 Sulfurovum sp. | reverse complement strand
GTCTTTCACATTCTCAACAGCTTCGACATCCCTGTCGGTGCGGCAAGAACCATCGAAGAGGGCAAAATCTTCTCTGACTATACAATGCTGACCGTAGTAAGAGATACGAAGAATCTTCGCTACTACTACAAGACATACGACGATCAGAACATCAAGATGCTTGATATGAAAAAATTCGACTTCAATGCCAAGAAGATCGTGAAGCTTCATACGCTTACGAAGCAGAAATTCGAAGATGTCAGCGGAAAGCTGAAGTAGTCTTCTCTCCCACCGGATACAGGCACTTTGTGTGTCTGTGTTCTTTTTTACAAGATAACACTCTATAATGCTTCTCTTTAATTATATTGCACTGTTGATATTTTCTAATCCCTCTTCAATCGAATCGATTTTTCCAAGTAAATAGAGCAACACTGCAGCATTGAACTGTGCCAGCTTCATAAAACTTTCACTTGGGTGTAGCGTCTGGTTTAGAGAATCTTCCAATGTGATGGCTTTGAACGATTTGGTATAGTCGATGCCGTGATCTTTGGGATCGACCTTAAATTCTGTTATGTCATCGTTTTCTACGATGGTAATGGCACACTTGCCGAATATTTCAGGACTTCCCTCGTTCCCTTTGATGATGATGAGCTTTTTGTAGCGGTCTTTGTAGAGCGCAATGTATTTTTGGATGAAAGGTTTGTGAAAGGCACCGATGACAGCGGTTTGGCTTTTGGTGATGCCAAGCAGCTTTTCGATGGTGTTGATGGAGCTTCGCAGCCCCAGTCTTGCACGAAGCTTGCTGAAGCGGTAAAGCTCCGGGAAATAGGTTTTTCGGTCGTAGAAGTGGACGTTTTTGGGTAGCGGAGCGGCATCGCATACTTCTTTGAGGGTGACGCCGCCTTTGGCAGGCTGCAGCAGACCGCCGTGGAGTGAGAGCTCAACCCCAAAGGGTTCAAGTGCCTGTGCCATGAGCGGAAGCAGGTAGGGGTTGTTGATCTTGCCGTCGTAGGGGTAGCCAAACTCCACCGTGTGCGGTTTTGGGTCGTGTACAATGAATTCGTCAAAGACATCGAGTGCGGCTTTGAACTCTTCGATGCTCTCACCCTTGACACGCCACCCAAGTAGAAAGGCCGCCGCTTGTTCTGGTACGACCTCGTTTTTAAGCATAGCACGGATGACGGTTTGCATCTCTTCGTAGGTCAAATCGCGGTTGCGCTTGGGGCCGGTACCGACAAGTTTGAGGTAGGGAAGGAATTCTTGGCTGGTCATGGATATTTCCTGTTATGGTTTGTTGCCATTGTAGCGTTTTGCATGAAAAAGTGAATTGAATTGTGTCAAAAGCGAAGCAGAAAAGGAAGAGCAAGAAGCAGTACGGATATGCCTGTCATATACCAAAAACCGAAGCCAAAGTAGGGTATAACGGCCAGTCCGATCCCCGACAGCATAGCAACGGCCTTTTTCTGTTGTTTGCCATAGACCATATAGGCAAATGCGGCTGCGCCCAAAAAGATGTAGGTCAGAATATGGGATGTCGTAAACAATGGCAATCCTCTCTTCGGTTTCTCTCTGCTCGGATGATAAAAATAACAAAAAATCGTAAACAGTATGCTTTTTAAGAAGGTGAGGAGTATAATACGCACAACTTTTCAGGACTTACCCAAGCCCTCTACGTCCGATGGTCATTCCACCGAACCCATTTTACTTTTTTACTGTTTGGAGCAGCACTGACATGTTTCAGTTCGACACCCTTTCCATGGTATTTACCGCACTGATCGTGCTGGGAAGCATACCAAACCTCTTTTATTCGCAGGGATACCTACCGCACATCGAGCGAAAAGCACACTATCTGCTGCACTATTTTACCTTCATTGCGTCGATGATCGGTGTGGTCGTAGCATCCAATGCACTGAGTTTTCTGCTCTTTTGGGAGTTGATGAGTCTGACAAGTTGGCAGCTTATTCTCACTGAAGCCAAGAGCAAAAAGACGATCAATGCGGCGCGTTTTTACTTCTTTATGACCCATTTCGGGTTTGTCTTTTTGCTGCTTTTCTTTCTCATCGTCACCAACGGTGATCTGGAGATGGGATTTTCTGCGATGCACAGCGTGGCGTCCGCCTTTGCCTACCCGACACTGCTCTTTTTCTTCCTTGTGCTCGGCTTTTTGAGTAAGGCTGGAGCCGTGCCGCTGCATGTATGGCTGCCCTATGCCCACCCTGAGGCTCCCTCTCCCGTCTCTGCGTTGATGAGTGGGGTCATGCTCAAAGTCGCTATCTATGGGATGTTTCGCTTTCTTTTCGATGTGCTCTATCCGTGGCCGCTGGAGTGGGGTGTGCTCATTCTGGTCATCGGGTCGCTCTCTGCACTGATCGGGGTGCTCTATGCCTTGAGCGAACATGACATCAAGGCGCTGCTTGCCAACCACTCCATCGAGAATATCGGCATTATTCTGATCGGTTTTGGGATGGGGATGATCTTTGACAGTATGCATTTGAAAGTGCTCAGCTCCTTTGCTTTCATTGCGGCGATCTTCCACACCTTTAACCACATGAGCTTCAAATCGCTGCTCTTCATGGGAGCGGGCAGCGTACTGCACCAGACCCATACCAAAAACATCGAAAAGTACGGCGGATTGATCAAACGTATGCCCGTAACGGCACTGACATTTCTGCTCGCATCGGTCTCCATCTCGGCACTGCCGCCGACGAATGGCTTTTTGAGCGAATGGATGATCTTCCAGTCGATGCTTAGCTCCAGCCACCTTGACAATACCTCTCTTAAACTGGCGATCCCTTTTGCTGTCTTTGCGCTGGCCATGACGGGCGGTTTGGCGATTGCCTGTTTTGTCAAGGCGTACGGCATCACCTTTTTGGGGCTGCACCGCAGCACAAACGCCAAACATGCCCATGAAGTCAACTTCCTCATGCGTACGGGGATGGTACTCATGGCGGCTGTGGTGATTTCGCTGATGCTCTTTACCCCGTGGTACATCGGGCAGTTTGACGCGGCACTGGTAGGGTTGGGACACACTTCGGTCTATGCACGGCTCTTCCCTGAGGGGATTTGGCAGTTGCACTCAGCGGGCATGCACGGCGGGGTGGTTTCTCCACTGATTCTGCTTGGCGCACTGCTGGGGGTAACGGCGCTGCTGATGTTCGGCTACAAAGCCCTCAGGGTCAAAGAGCGCATACACCGCACCTGGAGCTGCGGCTACCGTACCGGAGCACGTACGCAGTACTCCGCCACAGGGTTTGCCGGACCGATCCGCCGCTTTTTCGGCTGGCTCTACAAACCCGATGAGCATTTTCACAAAGAG
>WGDG01000018.1 GCA_015493425.1 Sulfurovum sp. | reverse complement strand
TTGCGCCGCTTGAGGGTGTGGTGGCGATGACGGATGTGACCGGTTTTGGACTGCTGGGACACCTCAGTGAGATATGTGAAGCCAGCAACATCGGTGCAAAAGTGTGGTTTGACAAAGTGCCGCTGCTGCCCAATGTGGAGCGTTACCGGCAGGAAGGGTGTATTGCGGGCGGATCACGCAAGAACTTTGCCAGCTACGGCGACAAGATCAGTGAAATGACACAGCAGCAGCGTGAACTGCTCTGCGATCCGCAAACTTCCGGCGGACTGCTGGTCATTGTCAAAAAAGAGGGGCTTGAGGCGTTCCATGATGTCTGTGAAAAAGCCGGACTTTCTCTGGAAGCCATCGGTGAGACAACAGCGCAAAACGGTGACCATCTCATCGAGGTTGTCTAATGGCGCAACTTCCCCTCAGCGATGATTTCCGCTCCATCGCACTTGAAAATACACCACTTATCGATGTGCGTGCACCGGTAGAGTTTGAAAAGGGTGCCTTCCCGGGTGCTGTCAACCTGCCGCTGATGACAGATGAAGAGCGTCATCTCGTGGGTATCAAATACAAAGAAGAGGGGAATGCCGAAGCAGTCAAGCTTGGGCACAAACTGGTCGGAGGCGATGTTAAAGAGACGCGTATTGCAGCGTGGAGAGAGTTTATCAATGCCAATCCTAATGCAAAACTCTACTGCTTCAGGGGAGGTCAGCGCTCACAGATCGCCCAGCAGTGGATCCACGAATCAGGCATAGATATCGTCAGACTGAAAGGGGGCTACAAAGCGTTTCGCAACTACCTGATGGAGGAGACAGAGCGTTCGACAGAAAAGTTCTCTCCGATTATTCTGGGCGGTCGTACCGGGTCGGGAAAGACTATTTTGCTGCAAGACATTGCCAATGCCGTCGATCTGGAGGGGCTCGCGAACCACCGCGGTTCCTCTTTTGGAAGAAAAATCACGCCACAGCCCTCAGCTATTAACTTTGAAAATGCGCTTGCCTACGACCTGATTCAAAAATTGGACAAAGATTTCAAACACCTTGTCTTCGAAGATGAGGGCAAAAGTGTGGGGCGGCTCTATCTGCCCAAAAAGCTCTGGGAGCATCTGGCACCTGCACCGCTGGTGATTTTGGAGACACCTGATGACGAGAGGGTAGCTATTACTGTTGATGAGTATGTTACACAGGCGCAGGAGATGTACCTGAAGGCTTTTGGCGAAAAAGGGCTGGCGCTCTGGGCAGAGGATATCCGTGCAGCGATGGCACGCATTCAGAAGCGGCTTGGCGGCCTGCGTTACAAAGAAGTAAGCAGACTGTTTGAAGAGGCATTTACCAAACAGAAAGCAGGGAGTGCGGCAAGTGTCTATGATGCATGGGCAGCGTATCTGCTCCAAGAGTATTACGATCCGATGTATGATTATCAGATCGAAAAGAACAGCGATCGTATTATATTCAAGGGTAATGCCGATGCGGTACGGGAGTATCTTTCCCAATACCGTTAGCGCCCTGCAGGAATCTGGCACCTCTTTTTCGCTATAATTTCCCCAATTTATTTTCAGGAAGAAGTATGTTGAGTCTGGAACAGGTCAAAGAAGCCTATGCACGTTTGGAGGGAGTGGTACACCATACCCCGTTCTCCTATGCCCCGATACTGAGTGAGATGAGCGGCTATGAGGTCTACCTTAAAAAAGAGAATTTACAGCGTACAGGTGCGTTTAAACTGCGCGGCGCTTTCAACAAGATCGCTACACTGGTTGAAGCGGGAAGAAAGGGAGGTGTGGTTGCGGCAAGTGCGGGAAACCATGCGCAGGGGGTTGCATTTGCAGCCAGCCACTTTGGCATTGATGCTACCATTGTTATGCCCGAATCGACACCGCTTACCAAAGTGCAGGGGGTTAAAGCGTTTGGTGCGAATGTCATTTTAAAAGGCGCTAACTATGATGAAGCTTACGCACATGCAGTGAAATTCGCGGAAGAAAAGGGCTTTGATTTCGTACATCCTTTTACCGACGAAGAGGTTATGGCGGGGCAGGGAACCGTAGCACTTGAGATGCTCGAAGCACAGCCCGATCTTGATGCCATGGTCATTCCTGTCGGCGGCGGCGGGTTGATTGCCGGTATGGCGACAGCGGCAAAAGCGCTCAAGCACGACATTGAAATTGTCGGTGTCTCAGCAGAAGGTGCCCCGGCCATGCGCCAATCCTACGAAGCGAAAAAACCTATCGATACAACCTCGGTACGCACCATTGCAGACGGAATTGCCGTACGTGACACATCACCTGTTACGCTGGAGTACATTCTCCAATATGTTGACCGTTTCGAAGGGGTGTGTGAAGACGAGATCGCTTCGGCTATACTCTTTTTGCTTGAGGGGCAGAAAGTACTGGTAGAGGGGGCGGGTTCTGTCGGTGTAGCGGCACTGATGCACGGTAAACTTGACCTTCCCAAAGGCAGCAAAGTCGGCATTGTACTCAGTGGTGGGAACATCGATGTCACGATGCTCTCACTTATCATTGAAAAAGGTTTGATGAAATCCGCACGCAAAATGAAACTGCTGGTGACACTGGTGGACAAACCGGGAGCACTACAGAGCTTTACGCAGATTCTGACCGATGTGGGTGCGAATATTGTCCAGATTGGGTATGACAGAACTTCCATCGATCTGGAGTTTGGAGATGCGAACGTTTCGGTGGCACTAGAGACCAAGGGTGTGGAGCATCAGGAGCAGATACGCAAGAAGCTTAAAGAGGGTGGATTCGCGTTTAAAGAAGAGCACTGATAAAATTAGAAATTAGAAATTAGAAATTAGAAATTAGAAATTGGGGATGGTATGATCGCGATCGATTTGGGGTCCAATACGGTTCGGGTACTGGAGTTTGACTGCCGCCATATGCGTGCGACGGCTGCATTTGAAAAAATCGTCAAAACTGCCGATAAGCTGGGCACCACCGGGGTGATTGACCATGAAGCGGTTGACCGTGTCATCTACGCCCTCAAAGAAGCACAGGCAAAGATCGATTTTGCCGGACAGGAAGTGCGTGCGGTAACGACCGAAGCGGTACGCCGGGCCGAAAATGCCGAAGCAGTACTTGCACGTATTGAAAAAGAGACGGGTGTGCGTTTTGAGATCATTGACGGGCAGCGTGAAGCGGCACTGACACTTAAAGCAGTGCGTTTTCGGCTTAACAAGCTCTGCCGTGCTTCGGAGAACTTTGTGCTGGTGGACATCGGCGGCGGTTCAACAGAAATGATTTTTGTGTACGGCAGCAAAGTGCTGATGAAGAGTTTTCCCGTAGGTATTGTCACTATCGCACAGCAGTATGAAAATCTTGATGCGATCAAGGCGGCACTGCCCCAGGAGATGCTCTCTATGCAGATGTTCGCTGCAGAAGTGTACGCTACACGGGGAAGAGCTGAGACCTTTGTAGCAACAGCAGGAACACCGACAACGGTGGCTGCGATGAAACTGGGGCAGACCTATGCTACCTACGATGCCAACCGCATCAACGGAACCATTCTGGAAAAGACAGAGCTTGATCTTTACCTCAAAAAACTGCTTGAGATGCCTTTTGAAAAACGGGAAGAAACCGTGGGTACAGGCCGCAGTGACCTGATTGCCGCAGGTATTCTCATCTTCAAACACCTTTACACCATACTGGA
>WGDG01000017.1 GCA_015493425.1 Sulfurovum sp. | reverse complement strand
TTTTCCTCTTTGACGATTGCTGAAAATATTGAAGTGCAGCTCAAAGAGTACACCAGGCTGAGCAAACGGATGCGTGACAAGCTGGTACGTTCAAAAATTGCACTGGTGGGTCTGGATGCCCATGTCGGTGCGCTCTATCCAAGCGAGCTCAGCGGGGGGATGATCAAACGTGCTGCCCTTGCCCGCGCACTGGCGATGGAGCCCAAACTGCTCTTTTTGGATGAGCCTACTTCAGGGCTTGATCCGGTGGGTGCGCGTAATTTTGATAAACTTATAGTAGAATTACGACAGATGTTGGGTATTACCGTTGTCATGATTACGCATGATCTGGACAGTATCTTCAATATTGTCGACCGTATGGCGATACTTGCGGACAAACATGTCGTAGCGCAGGGGACACTTGACGAAGTGCTGGCTTCAACACATCCGTTTGTAGAAGCCTTTTTCAAGAATGAGTACACCAAAGAGAAGTTCGCAGATAAACTGAAAGGGAGTGGAGTCGATGTACAGTAAAGTAAACTATACGATTGTCGGCCTCTTTGTCCTGCTTTTTGGTGCCGGTCTTGTTGCATTCTTCTTTTGGCTTGCAAAATATGGGCTGACACAGCAGTATGATGTCTATAAAACCTACTTTTATGAATCAGTCGCCGGACTCTCAAAAGATTCTGTGGTACGGCTGCGGGGTGTTGATATAGGACGGGTCAAAGAAATTAAAATCGATCCGAAAAACATACGAAGAGTGGAAGTGCTGATGAATATCAAGCACGGTACCCCCATTAAAGAGGATATGGTTGCCCATACTTCCATGCTTGGCGTGACGGGATTGCTTTCCATCGAGATTGAAGGAGGCACCAACAGTGCCAAAACCCTTAAACCGTCAAAAGACCATATCCCGGTTATCAAATCTTCCTCATCGTGGCTGAACCAGACCAAAAAAGACATTGGTACCCTTGCAGACCAGCTTGCGCACCTTGTTGTCCAGACGGATAAACTCCTCAGCGATGAAAACATTGGGCATATCAACGGGATATTGAAAAATACCGAGGAGATGACACAAAAGGGAACGGCACTGCTTGACGAGCTTAACCAGACAGTTTTTGAATACCGGGTAGGAATGAAGCAACTTACCGAAGACATTGACAGTATGACAAGAACATTCAATGAAGTAGGTAATGTCTCAGTCCCTGCAGTCAAAAAATTTATGCAGACAACAAGCAATTTTAACCGTGTGACACTGAAGGTTGAGCGCAGCCTTGACAGAGGGGACTATAACCTCAAGAAGATCCTTGAACCAATTCTTGTCGATGTCGAGATTCTTTCCAATCAGGTGAATGCACTGGCAGAGGAACTTAAAGAGAGCCCCAGTGATATCCTGTTCAAATCACGCAGGTCTCGGCCTGGACCGGGGGAATAAATGATGACAATACGATATGGTATAGGGCTGTTTTTGGTACTGATTCTAACAGGATGTACGCCGAAAAGTACACCGGTTACCTACTATACGCTTGAAGCCGGGCAGGTACAACCGGTAACACGCTCTCCGTACCGAAACAGTGTATTAAAGGTTTCCTACCCTATGGCAATCAAAGAGAAAATAACCGATAAAATGCTTTTCTCATACAGTTTCCGTGACAGTGGTACCTATCAAAATTCCCAATGGTCGAATAATCTTGGAAAACTGCTTGAAGGTGTTATCATCGCAGCACTGGAAGAGAGCAGGCTTTTTAAAGCTGTGCTGCCATATGCCTCGACCGTTAATGCAGACTACCGTCTTGAACCGCTTATTTATGACTTTTCACACCATGTTAGAGGCAATGCCTCTTATGCTGTGGTTTCTATTCAATTCAGCCTTATCGATATCAACACCGGCAAACTGCTTAAGACAAAACGTTTCTCCTACCGCGAGCCGACACCGACTGTGGATGCCAATGGCTATGCCGAAGCAACAAATACAATTATGACACGTATGGTACATGATCTTGTTGTATGGCTGAAGTAATGTACTTCAGTGTTTAAATCATCACTGATTTAAACAGTTTTACACATACAAAAGCTCACGGCTTTGTATGATCAGACGATCTCCTCGATGGGGATCGTTCTCTCTTCTTTTGTCTCCAGATCTTTCAGCCATACCGTACCGTTTGCCAGTTCATCTTCGCCAATGAGGAGTGCAAAACGCGCATTGGATTTGTCTGCTCCTTTCATATGGCTTTTGAATCCTTTGGACGTGTACTCTACCGTCACTTTTTTGTACTTTCGTTTTGCATTGGCAAGCATGAGTACTTTTTCGACAGCTTCTGGAACCATCGCCCCCATGTAGTAGCCCTCTTTGATATTTTCAGGCATTTTGACCAACTCCATAATGCGCTCAATCCCAATGGCAAAACCGACTGCCGGTGTCGGTTTTCCGTCAAGGTACTCTACCAGTTTGTCATAGCGTCCGCCACCGGCAATGGCAGACTGTGCGCCGATCTCGCTGCTGACAAACTCAAAGGCGGTTTTGTTGTAGTAGTCAAGGCCGCGTACCAGGTTGGTGTCTATTTCATAGGCTATGCCGGCATCATCAAGCAATGTTGTCAGCTTTTTGAAATCGGCATCGCATGAATCACAGAGATTGTCGATGAGTTTGGGGGAATCTGTCAGCAGACTCTGACATGTTTCATTTTTACAGTCGAGAACTCGGATAGGGTTAGTACCGATACGGCGGTTGCAGTCTTCACAAAGCTCCTCTTTGATGTCTGTAAGGAAGTTTACGAGATTTTCGCGGTAGGGCGGCATACATGCTGAACAGCCCAGTGAGTTGAGTTTGAGCGTAAATCCGATGCCAAGTTCTCTGAAAATCTGTGCGATCATCATAATAAGTGTGAAGTCTTCATAGACAGAAGCCTCGCCAAAACTTTCGCAGCCAAACTGGTGGAATTCACGCAAACGCCCTTTTTGTGGACGCTCATAGCGGAACATCGGGCCATAGTAATAGAATTTCTGCTTGATGGGCTGGCGGTCGAGCTTTGCGGAGATGAAAGCGCGCACTACACCGGCAGTACCCTCAGGGCGCATACAGATATCGTTACCGCCTTTGTCCTCGAACTGGTACATCTCTTTGGTGACGATGTCGGAACTGTCGCCGACTGAACGTTTAAACAGGGCAGTCTCTTCAAGAATAGGGGTTTCAATGTAGCCGTAACCGTAGCGCTTGGCTACCTTGATGGCTGTCGTGACAATGTACATGAAGCGTTGGCTGTCCTCGAACATCAGGTCTTTCATGCCGCGTAGAGGGTTGATCATGGCGATCTCCTTCAAAAATATATTGGCGTAATTATACCTTGTAGAGATTAAGCCCTGAAAAAAGCAGATGAGGGAGTCTGCATTATGAGCGGAAAGTAATACTGAGGTAATGTTTCCATGATAGAATATATTAAAAAAGGAAGGATAATGTCTATTGTAAAACAGACTGCTTTGGTATTGTTGGCAACGCTGGGGCTTCATGCTGCTATTTTGGATGACCTCGCAGAAAAGATAAGCCATTATACATCACATCTTTCCCATAAGCGGCACCATATACATCATAAGCATCATATACATACGGTGTCGAAAGAACAACAGTGGCAGTATGCGTTGCAGTTTCTCGGGTATTATCATGGCAATATAGACGGTGATTTGCTGACACCGGAGTCTTACCATGCCATTGAACAATTTCAATTTGCGCATCAGACGTTGGCAACAGGTTTTTTAGAGAACCGCTACAAACCCTATCTTTCAGATGTTTACAGACAAGTTACGTTGCAGCACAATATGATGTATGA
>WGDG01000016.1 GCA_015493425.1 Sulfurovum sp. | reverse complement strand
CTTCTTCCACTTTCTCAAGCGGGTTTGTTTTTTTGTTCCCACTGTCGAAGATGTACGCGTACATCGGTACATAGACCAGTGTCAGCAGCGTACCGACCAGCAGACCACCAATGGCAACATCGGCAAGCGGTGAAAGGCGCTCCAAGCCAACTGCCTGCTCCAGCGCGATGGGGATCATACCGGCAATCGTACCAAACGCCGTCATCATGACCGGACGGAAACGTACGCGCACCGCCTCCTGTGCACTCTCGAACGGACTTTCGCCCTGTTCACGGTAGGACTGGTAGAAGTCGATGAGCAGTACGGCGTTTTTAATGATGATCCCAAAGAGCAGCAGTATCCCAAGCAGACTTGGCATACAGCTTGGTTTGTCAAAGAGCAGCATTCCCCACGCTGCGCCGATCAGCGACAGCGGCAGTACCAGGATCATGATGAACGCCAGTCTGACCGAACGGTAGATCGCAATCAGCGTCATAATGAGAATGATAACCCCAAGGCCTATGGCTTTGAGCATACGCTTGAAGCTGTCGTGAATTTGTGCGATATCCCCAGTCTGGTCTATCTGAATATCACTGATATTGGCATCTTTGAGTGCCGCAACGGTATCGTCGGTCAGGTGTGTTACCGGACGTTTGGCACGATAGCCGTTGACATCGACACTGTAGAGCATCTTGTCACGTTCGATCTTCGCAAAGGTCATATGACGTTTGAGTGTCGCTATTTGGGAGAGCGGTATCTCTCCACTCGGTGTGGTAATCGGCAGGAGTCTCAGTGTTTCGATATTTTCAGAGAACTTCCCTTTGAGGTAGAGTCTGACCACCTGTGTGTTCATCGACTGGAAGTCGGCGTTGAGCCCTACTACCTGCCCTTTAATCGGCAGCTGCATCGCGATCTGGTATGGGGTAATACCGTAGCTGAGCGCTTTGTTCTCATCAATATCCATTTCCACTTCCATGAAGTCCTTGTCCCAGCTGGTACTGACCGATGTCAGCCCCTTGACATCCTCCATCGCCTTTGCCACTTCATGTGCCTTCTGCGGCAGTGTATCGACATAGGGAGAACTGAGCCGTGTATCGACCGTTGCCTTGATGGAAGAGAGTGCAGTCGCACCAAAGTCGAAGACATCGTTGCGCTTCAAACCCTCCACATGAGCAAGCTTATCACGTATGATGTCTTCAAGCTGCCACATTGTTTTGTCACGCTTGAAACGGTTGACTGCATTGATAGTAATGGTCGCTTCCGCCGGCAGGTTTCCTGAACCGAGACTGAGCACTCCCGGCTCCGTACCGAATGCTACAGAGCTCATCTTGACCCATTTCTGTTTGTCCAGCCAGTTGAGGAACGGCTGGATTTTACGCTCGGCACTCTCAACTGTTTCATTGGCACTGAAAGCGATCTGCGCTTTGATGATCCCCGTATCCATCGGCGGCATGGCATCTTTACCGATGGTCGGCATGATATTCTTCATACTCATCACCAAAATCATAATGACACCCATGGTAAGCACCATACGTCTTGCAAACCAGAACTTGCCGTTGGAGAAGCGGATGATACCCTCGTAGGGACCGACCAGTTTTCCGATGGTATGCTGATAGAACCACTCGAACCACCCTTCTACTTTTGTCTTGCCGACACCGTTTCGATAGAGCCACTTGGAGAGCAGCGGAATGAAGGTAATGGAGAGAAACCAGCTTACCAGCAGTGCAATGATGAGCGTCTCGATGAGCGGTTTGAAGATCTTTTCAGGAAAGCCCCCAATGAACATCAGCGGAAAGAGAATGGCAATGGTCGCGATGGTACCTGCAAAGACGGGGCTTAGTACCTCTTTGGTCCCTTTGGTAATGGCATCTTCAAGCTTCTCATGCCCTTCTGTCAAGTGCCGTTCAATGTTCTCAAGCACCACGACCGCATCGTCGGTAAGCATTCCCAGTGCGAGGATGATCGCCGTATAGATAACAATGTTGAGTTCTCCCCCTGTCAGCCAGATGATCGCCATAGTAGAGAAAAAGACCATCGGAATGGAAAGTCCCGCAGCCACAATGGCACGGAAGTTCCCAAGGAAGATCATAATGACAAGCAGGGTATAGATGACTGCATCACGCAACGCTTCAAGCATGTTGTCGTTCGCCTGCTCAATGAGGTCACGCTGTGTATCGGAGATCTCAAAACGGATATTCGGGTACTTTGCCTCAAGCTCTTTCATCTCCTTGCGTGCAGCTTTGGAGACATCGAGCACACTGCCGCCGGGGGCACGCTGCACTGCAAGGGCAATGGCATCTTTGCCGTTACCGATATAGCCGCTGGTACGTTTCTGGTAGCTCCACTTCACATCGGCAATATCGCTCAGGCGTACATTGGGCATGATCTGAAGCTGCTTAAGTTTTTCAATATTGTCTTTTTCTCCGTAGAAAGTGACGGTATAAAAGTCATTTTTGCCTTTGATGAATCCAAGAGGCATATCGCGGTTAAGCGTGCCGATAGCCTTGGCAATGTTTTCAAAGTTGACACCGTATTTCTTGGCTTTAAAAGGATCTACTTCAATGTTAATGGCACTCTGGTATCCGCCAAATACTTCAACATTCCCAATGGCAGGATTGCTGAGCAGATGCGGTTTGATGAAACTGTCGGCGATCTTGCGGATATCTGCAAGAGAAATCGCACTGTTCTTTGGACTCATAGCAATGATATCCACCGGAAGCGTAAAGTCCCCTGCCGTATAGATAGCAGGGTTGGTGCCTTTAGGCAGTTTGGCTTTGACGATGGAGAGGGCATTGGCCACATCAACCGCTGCGGCATTGAGCCCCTTTTTGTAGTCAAAATCCGCCTTGACAATGGAGTAGTTGGCTACGTTAACCGAACTGACATCGGTTACCAGCCCCAGACGGGAGATCTCCTCTTCAATGGGTTTGGAAACAGTCGATGCAGCCACCTGTGCCGTTGCACCCGGTACATTGGTAATAACAATGACCTGCGGCGGGTTGGCATCGGGAAAAAGGTTTTTCGGCAATGTAACAAGGGCAATGATCCCCATAATGAAAAAGGCTGCTATGATCGAATAGAGCAGATAGGGGCGTTTATAGAAAAAGGAAAACATCCGTTACTCCTTCGCCTTGAGCGCATAACCGCTGGTGAGTTTAAGCAGAATATCCGGTTTGGCAACGACGATTTTTTTGCCTGAAATATCTTCTTTTACAACCACACCTTCTTCTCCTGACTGTACAATATGTACCGGAACAGCTTTGGCATGATTTTTTTCAACTTCAAGTACAAAACTCTTGCCGTTGCGGTCAAGCAGTGCATCAAACGGCAGCATAACGGCATCTTTTGCTTCATAGACCACTACATTCACCTCTACCCGTTCACCGCTGCTGAGCCCGCTGATGTTGTTCATAAATGCTTTATACTCTTTCAAACCGCGCAGCGTACTGCCAAGCGGATGGAGTACATACTCTTTTCCTTCAAAGAAAACCGCTTTTGGAGTAATGTCCTGAGGGGTTCGCACCAACAGGCTGAAACCCGTTTTTGCACTAATCTGCAGCAATGGTTTACCCGGCATCGTCACATCACCTACTGCAGCCAGTGCCTTGGCAACCGTCCCGTCAATAGGAGAGGTAATAGTGGCATAACTGAGCTGATTCTCTGCCGCCTTGAGCTTGGCTTTCAGCGATGCAATCTGTGATTCCTCTTTCTGCAGCTGCTCAATAGAAGCCCCTTTGACCTTGTAAAGTGCCTTCGTACGTGCATGGCTTTTAAGCGCATTGGCAAGCGATACTTTCAGCGCCTCTATATTGGCCGTAAGATCGGTTGTATCGAGTGTCGCAACCACCTGACCTTTTGTCACCTGCTCACCGCTTTTGACAATCTGTTCTACACGTGAAGCGATGCGTGAAGAGAGTGTCACATCTGTTTCGTTATGTGTTTCTGCCAGATAGGGAAGGGTCAGCCTTGCCGCTCCCTTCTCCGGTACCATGGTTTTTACAACAATCGGATAGATCTTTGCCAACGGCTGCGCCGCTTCCTGGGCACGTTTTGCCTTTACCAAACGTATACCGCCAATCACCAGCACAGCAATTACAGCCAGTGCAATCACAATTTTCAACACTTTTTTCATTTTACAATCCTTTTCATATCATTTCCGTAGATTACAGCCAGCTGTGCAATGTCCTGCCACTCTTTTGCCTGAAAACTGTAAAGATTCGCTCTGGCATTGGCCAGTGCATCCTCATAACGCAGGTACTCCTCTTCAGTAATGTTCCCGTTGGCAAACGATACCTTGGCGATTTTGAGCAGCTTCTTCTGGTCAGAAACACTCTTCTTTGCCAGCGTTACGGAGCGTTTAAGCAGTGAAATCTCGCGTGTAAGCTGCGAAGCCTGTACCGTAAGGGTATGTCTGGTTTTCTCATACTCTGTCTTCTCCTGAAGATAAGCCACTTTTGCCTCTTCTGAGGCCGTGGTCTTGCTGTGATCAAAGATCGGCATTGTCAGATAAATACCTGCCGAGCCAAAGCCTTCATGCAGGCGGTTTCCGTTATTGTAGGCATCCCCCTGGGAGAAGTTGTAGCTTCCTTTGGTAACTACACTTGGAAGGTAGGCTTCATCCGCAGCTTTAAGCCCTTTTTTGCTTGCCTCAACCCTCGCATTGAGCGGCTTGAGTGCAAAAATCTCTCCTCTTTTCACATTGTGCTTCAGGTGAAGCGGCACACTGTGTGTCAAATGCACCCCTGTAAGCGTCTCTATTTTGGATGCAAGCAGATTGATATTCTGATCGATATTGTTGAGTGAAATATCCAAATCATTGATGTGGCTGCTGAGGACAAACAGGGCACTCTCGGGTACCCTGCCCTCCTTGACCTTCAGCTTTGTGCTTACCATCGTCTGCAATATAGAACGCTTCTTGGCTCTGAGTGCCATTTTAAGTGCCTCAAGATACCGCAGCTGCGCCACACTGCCTACAACCACCGCTTCACGCTGAATGAGCGAAAGTTTCTGTTTTTCACGTGCTGCAAGGTTGAGAAAGCGCGCTTTCTCTTTCAGAGTAAAGATGGACTTTATGAAGATAGGCCAGGTAAAAGAGGCACCCTCATGCATGATCTGCTTGGCAAACGGCTGCGGTACGGCTGGATTGTTTTTTACCATACCTATCAATTCGTTTGGAGGTACCGGCACCATACCGTTTGGAGAGTTGTATATCTCATAACCGACATTCAAAGTTGCACTCGGCAGCAGTTTGTCACCGATAGCCTGTTCTCCAAGCGCACTCTTTTGGATTGCCAGCATATCCAGCCTGTTTTCCGGTCTCTTCTCCAGTGCATTGAGCAGCGTGGTAATGTTTGTTGCATAAGCCGCGCTTGAAAGCATCAGCGTCAATCCTAAGGTTGTTACGGTTTTTTTCATTTGGGCTCCTTGAGCATCTGTTTGATTTTTATCACAATATAGTCGGCAATCTCTTCTATGTCACACGCTGCACAGGTATCGAGGTCGATATCGTCAAGCTCAGCCGCTTTCAGCCGAAGCGGTTTGGTCGTCACCATCAGATTGAGGGTTCCAATTACCATAAAATAGAGAATCATGGGTATTGCATTATCAAAACACCCTTTCTCTTCTCCACGTTTGAGAATATCGCTGAACAGCGCAAAGAGCTGACGCATTGAGGTAAAAAGCATCTCCGGGAAGACTGCGCCGCTGTCACTGAGTTCTTTGAGCAGCAGTGCCGGCAGATACGGGTGTTCACACGCATACCTGGCATAGGTACGAATGAACCCCTCCAGCTCCTCTATAGGTTTACTGTGGGTTTTATTCTCTTCTGTAATCGCCTCCTGTATCTCAATAAGCACTTCCCGCATCACCGCTTCATACAGCCCTTTTTTGTTTTTGAAGTAGTAGAAGACCATTGCTTTGTTCAGCCCGCATCGTTGGGCGAGTTCATCCATCGAGGCCGATGCATATCCTTTTTCCGAAAAAAGAGATTTCGCATGGGTAATAATCAATGCCTTTGATGCCTCCGCATCCCGTTTTTGTACTTTTTTAGACATTATACTATCCTATCAATTAACTGGTTAGTTAATTATAGCTCCCGACAGCTAAAATAAACTTTAAAAAATAAAAGGCTGGAAAAAGATTGGTTTATATTTCGGAGAGGAAGCGGTTTTTATACCAGCTCCACACCCTTTTGTCCGGAGACGAGCTCCCCGATCACATAACCGTCGGTATTGGCAAGTACCGCATCAACGTTTTCAGGTTCGACAACCCAGACCATGCCCACACCCATGTTGAAGGCACGGAACATCTCCTCTTCATCAACATACTGGCGCATAAATTCAAAGACAGGAAGCACTCTGATATCCTCTTTTCTCACCACTGCCCTGATACCTTCAGGCAGGACACGCGGCAGGTTTTCGACAATACCTCCACCCGTGATATGTGCCAAAGCTTTGATGTTGGCTTTGTTTGCCTTGTACTCTTTAACGTAGATGCGTGTCGGTTCCAGCAGTGTTTCAAGCAGCGGTTTGCCCTCAAACTCTGTATCAAGTCCCATTCCGAGTTTGTCGAAGAAGAGTTTTCTTACCAACGAGTAGCCGTTTGAGTGTACCCCGGAACTCGGCATTGCTACAAGCACCTGCCCCGGACGGACATTGGAGACAGTATCCATTTCACTTCGTTCGGCAATCCCTACGGCAAAACCTGCAAGGTCGAAATCATTCTCGCTGTACATGCCCGGCATCTCCGCTGTTTCACCACCGACAAGTGCACATTCGGCTCTTCTGCACCCTTCGGCAATACCGGCTACAACATCTTTTGCATTTTCAGGCAGCAGTTTGCCTGTTGCGTAGTAGTCCAGAAAGAACATCGGCACACCGTTATTGCAAATAAGATCGTTAACGCACATTGCTACAAGATCGATGCCTACTGTATCAAGCTTTCCGCTCTCAATGGCGATCTTGAGCTTGGTACCCACACCGTCAGTCGCAGAGAGAATCACCGGCTCTTTGTAGCCTGAGGGCAGTGCATATGCCCCGGCAAAAGAGCCGATACCGCCAATGACATTTTCATCGAACGTCGATTTGACATCCGCTTTGATCGCTTCTACGAATTCATTTCCGGCATCGATATCGACACCGGCATCTTTGTATGAAATGTTTGACATTTACGCTTCCTTCTTCTCTTCGCACTTACACGGCGGGAATATATTTTTCAGGATCATCAGCCCCGGACAAAAACCGGTCAAGCCGGCGATGAAGAGCATTATCATCATTAAAAAAGTCACAATGAACGCCGCAGCGAACATCTTTGAACCTGCCAGTCCCATGATCAGTCCCAAAATGATCGCCTGCACAATTCGCTGCATTCTTTCGGCACACAACATCAAAAATCCTTCTATCTAAATTGGGAAGTATTATAACTAAACTTAACTTCTAAGTTTACGCCCCAGCTTCGTCTCCACAGAGCCGACCTTCTTCTCGAGCCTGCCTACAGGTCCCTCTCTCCAGTCAATTTTGATGGAACTGTAGACCCGTCCACAATCCTTCTGCAGCTCTTCGTAGGCGGCATTGATAACATCGAGCGCCTCTTTGACCGTTGCCGCTTCAATGATGGTTCCCATCGGTGTCAGCTGGTACGCCAGCCCGCTTCGGTCGACAATGTCGAGCACCCTCGCGACAAAGGCGCTCTTACTCTGTGTCTTCTCTGTCGGAAACATCGAAAATTCTACTAATGCACTCATTCCTTACTCCTTCTAATGGTTTTTTAACTCTCTTTTAATTCTTGAAAGTGTTACCGGGGTGATGCCAAGATACGATGCAATATGGTATTGCTTTACCTGTGACATAAGACCCGACATACTCGTTTGAAGTTCCAAATAACGCTCTTTTGGTGTTTTCGTTAACAATGCATAGTAAAATGTATCCATGTCAATGTAGGCAAATTCTGCCATTAGACGTCCGATATGTTCCCATGTTTTGTACTTTTCGTAAAGGGAGAAAAGCTTTTCTCTGGAAAAACGCAGTACTTCACTCTCTGCAAGTACTTCAAATCCGCGATTGGACGGTGTCTGTGTCAGCATACTTGTCAAATCGAGCACAAAAAGATTGGCCGTACGTGACTCGGATGTATTGAAATAGAACTGCCGTGTAAAATCTTTCCCCTTGTCATTAATGATATAGGAACGGATCAATCCGGAATTGATATACATGATATCCGTCCAGATATCATCTTTGAACATGATTCTGTCACCTTTTTTGAAATGAACCGTTTCTATATTCTCTTCCAGCAATCGCCACATTTCATCACTGACACCGATTCTCGAACAGATAAATGCTTTAAATGCAATCATTTTGCAGCTATATTCCTGAATTGAAATACGTTTATTATCATTTGTTAATGACAGGGACGTTTGCAGTGAGGTATTATATTGCTTTTCAATTAAGAGTTTCAAGGGAGAAACCGCATCAGACAAAATCTCCCTATAGCTCAAACTGAAAAAGATCATCACCATAAAAAGGATAGAATGTTATGAAACTCATTCACGTTTTTGCTATCGGTCTTATGACAGTGACAAGTCTTATGGCAGACTACACAACCATCGTTACCAGAACAACACCGTCGATGCAGGGAGGAAAAGAGATCTTTTTTGGTACCGTATCGGACTACAGCAATTATGTCACCGAAATTTCAAAAAATGTTGCTGCACACGGAACACTTGGTGCCGTTGACGGTATGTCAAAAGGTGCACAGGCACTTGCAAGAGGATTCTATGGAGAGGGGCTGAAGTATGCCGGAGCAGGGGCTGCCATCGGTATTGTAGTCGGACTGCTCGATCCGTATGTTATGAGTATGTATGCTGATCAGGAATATATGCTGGTACGTACTGACGGCAAGGGAGAGTTGGAATCCATTCTCTTCATAGGTGACAAACATCCCTCCTTGTCCGAAACACAAATTCACACAATTTTACAAAACAAATAGGAGAAAAATATGATGAAACATATTCTCTTGGTCATCACTGCCCTCTTTTTCCTAAGCGGCTGTGCAGAACCTTCAAAACAGATCGAAACAGAAAACCTTCCGGGTGTTGAAAATGTCACGGAAAGCAGCAATCATATCTATACATTTCACGGATCACTGAAAATCAGAGGTGCAAATGCTATTTTCGGTGAAGGTAAACCCTCCGAAACTTTAAAAAATGCCATGAAGCCGGTTTTCTACAGTATTGCAAAATTCGGACGCTCCAAAAACTACAAATATATGGCTGTTGTCAACGACCGTTTCAACAATCTCTCCGGCTACCCTATAAACAGCTGGAAAGCACTTGAAAGCTATATGAAACTGTATGGGACAAAGCACTACCGTCCAAGCATTACAGACAAAGGCGGCATTGAAAATCACAGCCGTGCTGCTGTCAAAGTGGTTTATTTCAAAAAGAGACCAAAAGGCCTTTTCCTCTGGGATTTGGAACAGCTTGAAAGAGATACCCGACAATAAAAAATAAAAAGAGGGTACATTCCTGAGTATGTTATAATCTCATCAAGAACAACAGAAGGCATATGATGAATAAACACTGGTCAGGAATGGCACTTGTATGTATACTTATTTTCATATCAGGCTGTCATGAAGCCGATAAGGTGCTCTACCCCATAAGTCAGGTTTCCGAAGAACTCAATGCTACTTCTACACATTTTTCACTTCCTATCGAAGGACTTCCTTTTTCAGACATTCACTTCAAACAGCGCTCATTGGTGTTGGAAAAGAAATTTTAATGCAGCAAGGAAAAAATGAACTGATCATTGTCGGCGGTGGGGCAGCAGGGTTGGCAGCCGCCGTGCTTTGTGCCAGAAACGGTCTTAATGTCATACTCCTTGAACAAAACGACCGTGTGGGCAAAAAAATCTTTGTTTCTGGAAACGGTAAGTGCAACATCGGAAACACACACATCTCTACACAGCGTTTCCACTCCCAAAACCCAGATTTTGTCGAACAGGTTCTCCAAGAATACGATGCCAAGGTCATAGAAGATTTTTTTCACTCCGTCGGTCTCGAACTTATAGAGGGTAAAGAGGGCAAACTCTTTCCCATGTCTATGCAGGCTGCCAGTGTCGTCGAGCTGCTTGAATTTGCTGCGCAGGAGGCAGGTGTAAAGATTGCCTGCAACTGTGTTGTCAAACGTGTTGACAGCATTGACAACCACTTTACGCTGGAGACTTCTCAGGGAATTTACACAACCCACAGGCTGGTGCTTGCCTCAGGCTCAGTAGCCGCACCCAAACTCGGCGGCTCGAGTGCAGGATACGCCTTTGCTACCCGCATGGGGCATACCCTCGTGCCAAGATATCCGTCACTCGTACAGCTTGTCAGTGAAGAGCCCTGGCTAAAGCAGTGTGCGGGTGTCAAACTGCCCGGCACCGCTACACTCTTTGCAAACGGAATGCAGGTGACACAGAGAGAAGGCGACCTGCTCTTTACCCCCTACGGCATCAGCGGGCTTGCCATACTCGACCTCAGCCGGGAAGTAAGCCTGCATCTGGCACAGTTTGACTACTGTGAACTCTCGCTCGATCTGATGCCCCGCTTTACCAAAGAGCAGCTGACCAACCTGCTGCTTGGCAGGGTCGATGCCAAAAGCCAAAAGCCCCTTTCTCTCTGGCTGCAGGGTGTCCTGCACAAAAAACTGGTACCACATATTGTCGAAGTCTCAAAAGTCAAAGCCAAAACGGAAAGTGAACTGAACAGAAAAGAGATAGGAAAGCTTGTCTATGCCTTAAAGCATCTGAAAATGAGTATTTCGGATACCAAAGGTTTCGAACATGCCGAAGTGGCAACCGGCGGGGTTGATACTTCCGAAGTAGCCCCTGAAACGATGATGTCTAAGGTAGTGAAAAATCTCTATTTCGCCGGAGAGATCCTCGATGTAGACGGAGACAGAGGCGGGTTCAATTTTCATTTTGCATGGGTAAGCGCTATGAGGGCAGCTTCACATATATCCTCCCAAATCTAAAATTAAACCTCTCTTATCTCTTCAACCATCAACTGCAGTGTGGTATTGCCCCGAAAATGGTTTTCACTGACCGTGTAGACAATATCGGTTCTCATACCAGGCTCATATACTGCTTCTGTCTTGAATTGCACTCCCTGGTGGGTAATGCCGTCCTGTTCAAACAAAAAGCGCAGGTGGTTGCCCTCTTTCCCCATTTTGTTCGCCTGCAGAATCTGCACATTCCGTGTCAGAAATTTCGGTGTGGGATTCCCCTGCCCATAGGGTTCAAACTTTTTCAGCAATGCCGTAAGATTGAAGGTAATATCCTTAAAATGCAGTATGCCGACAATATCGGGGTCTTCAACACTCTGTTCATCTGCTTTACTGTAGTGTTCCTGCAGTGCATCAATAAAGCTCTGCAGATTTTCCTCTTCTAAACTTAAGCCCACTGCTGCAGCATGGCCGCCAAACTTTGAAAGCAGAGGCCGTGTCTTGTCTACCAGTGCAAAGAGGTCACAGCTTCCAAAGCTTCTGCCACTCCCTTTCAGAACACCTTCTTCGCTTTTATTCAATACAATACACGGCTTCTTCAATGCTCTGGCCACCCTTGCGGCAACAATACCCACAACCCCTTCATGCCACGCTTCCCCCGCAACCACAATCACGGAAGCATCTTTGTCAGCGGCAAGAAGAGCCGCTTTGGTAATTTCCGATTCTGTCTCTTTTCGCGCTTCGTTAAAGTCAATGAGCCGCTGCAGCCGTACCCTGGCATCATAAACATTCGAAGCGGTAAGAAACTCTACAGCATAGGAGGCATCTTCCATACGTCCCGCACTGTTGAGCAGCGGGCCGAGGAAAAAGCCTATATCTTCTGCATTTAAGGCCTCTTTCTGTGCATGCTCCCGATAGGCTCTGATGGCAGGACGCTGACTCTTCGACAGTCTCTGCAATCCAGCGATGACCATTGTCCGGTTGATATGTTTAAGCGGCATCATATCGGCGATGATGGCAATAGCCGCCAGCTCCATATAGAATTTCATATCGATCGGCACATCAAGTGCATTTTTCAAAGAAGCGATCAAATACCACGCTATCTGCGCACCACATACTTCATCGTAGGGAAAAGTACATTCAGGCTGTTTTTGGTCAATGATGGCATAGGCCTCCGGCAGTTCAGGCGGAAGCAGGTGATGGTCGGTAATGATCAGGTCAATACCCTTCTCTTTGCACAGCTTTGCAGCATATACCGCAGAAATGCCGTTATCGACTGTAATGGCAAGATCCGTGCCCTCAATACGCGGAATGATATTTGCCGAGAGTCCATAGCCGTCTGTAAAACGGTTGGGAATAATCCATGTCACAGGATAATCGATCTCTTCAAAAAAAAGACGCATCAATGTCGTAGAGGTAACACCGTCTACATCATAGTCACCAATAATGGTAATTTTTTCTTTGTTTCGGATCGCTTCGACAATACGTTTTGTCGCTTTTTCCATATCTTTGAAAGTATGCGGTTTGGGAAGATCGTTAAGGGTAAGAAATCCCTCCTCAAAGCGTGCTTGAAGCAGAGAGAAGAGTTTGTTGAGGGTAAGGGGTTCAGGCATCTTTTTGGGATGCTGCCATGGCTGCTTTTACAAATGCCAAAATGGCCGGGTTGGCATGCTGCAGACGTGAAGTGAATTCAGGGTGGAACTGTACACCGAGAAACCATGGATGGTCTTTGACCTCTACTGCTTCGATGAGACCGTGTGATTCACCGGTAATTTCCATCCCTTTTTCTTCAAAAGCTTCCCGGTATTTCGGGTTGGCTTCATAGCGGTGTCTGTGACGCTCATAAATGACCGGTGCGTCATACGCTTCTCTGAGTCTGCTTCCCTCTTTGGTTTCACACTCGTATTCCCCGAGTCTAAGTGTTCCCCCCATAGGAGAAGTAGTGGTACGTACCTGTTTGGAACCGCTGGCATCGATAAATTCATCGATCAGATAGATGATAGGGTGTTTTGTATGTTCGTCAAATTCTACAGAGTTGGCATCTTCATACCCCAGCACGTTTCTGGCAAATTCTACCATACTCAGCTGCATCCCCAGACAAATGCCAAGGAACGGTATTTTATTCTCTCTTGCATACTGAATGGAGAGGATTTTCCCTTCTACCCCGCGTTCGCCAAAACCTCCGGCAACCAGTACACCGTCGACATTGGAGAGGTATTTTGCCGCGCCATCCTCTTCGACCTTCTCCGAATCGACCCATTTGATGTTCACACGGCTGTCAAGATGTGCACCTGCATGAATAAGTGCTTCAGTCAATGATTTATAAGACTCTTTAAGATCCAGATATTTTCCGACAAAGGCAATTTTCACTTCCCCCTGTGGCATAATGATCTTGTGTACCAGATCGGTCCACTCGTCCATTTGCGGTTTGCACTCACTCAATTCCAACTGTTTGCAGATAGGGGTTAAAATATCCTGTCTGAGGAAATTCAGCGGTACCTGATAGATCGTAGCAGCATCTTCTGCAACAATAACAGAGTCCTCCTCCACATCGCAGCTGTAAGCGATTTTACGCTTAATATCACTGCTTACAGGTACTTCTGCCCGCAGTACCAGCATATGCGGGGCAATACCGATACGACGAAGTTCCTGTACAGAATGCTGTGTCGGTTTGGTTTTCAGTTCACCGGCTGCTTTGATATACGGCAGCAGTGTAACATGAATATTCATGACATTGTTTTTCCCCAGTTCGTGCTTGATCTGACGAATGGTTTCAAGGAAAGGAAGTCCTTCAATATCACCGGTTGTTCCGCCAAGTTCTACAATGAGAATATCTTTTCCTTCACCCGCACGGAATACCCGTTCTTTAATCTCGTTTACAATATGGGGAACCACCTGAATGGTTTTTCCCAAATATTTCCCTTTACGCTCATTTTCAATAACCGTTTTATACACCTGACCTGTCGTAAAGTTGTTGTTTTGTGTCAATGAAGTATCGAGGAACCGTTCGTAATGCCCCAGGTCAAGGTCTGTTTCGGCACCGTCTTTGGTAACAAAAACTTCTCCATGCTCAAGAGGAGACATGGTTCCGGGATCAACGTTGATATAAGGATCAAGTTTGAGTACACCGACCCTTTCACCGGTATGTTTGAGCAGTGTTCCGATACTTGCAGCCGTAATACCTTTTCCAAGAGAACTGAGTACGCCACCTGTTACAAAAATATATTTGGTTGAATTTTCATTCATATTCATAATTTCCTTATCCTACAATCGGCATGATGATAGTGATGAAATTGCCCTCTTTGACAATGAAAGGGGTGCTTGATTCATTAAATTCCATAAAGAACTCTCCTCCGTCTACCTGAGAAATAAAATCAAGAATGTATCGGCTGTTAAAAGAGATTTCGAATTTTTCCTGAAGTCCTGTTGCAAGTTCAATCTCTGTTTTTGCTTCTACGTTATCGGCACTTAACGAATTGAAAAGAATGACATCACTGAGAAGTGTCATTTTAATATCCTGAGAGATGGTTGTAATCATTTTAATTGCGTCAACCATTTCTTTTTTTGGCAGTTTAATACTGTGTTTGACACTTGAAGGAACAATACGCTGATAATCAGGATATTTTCCGTTGATCAGACGGGTATAGAAGTAATAGTTTTCATTGGCAATAATGAGATTGGTTTCGTCATAAAAAATATCGATCTGGTCAAGAAAAAGTTTTTGGATTTCAAGGATCGCTTTTTTAGGTACGATCAGTGAAAGTGTCTCTTCACTGATACTTGGGATGGTAGCGATAGCAAGCCTTCTGGTGTCGGTACCTACCAGATCGGTTGCATCGTTTTTAATATTGATCAATGCACCATTGAGTTCAAATTTGGGATTGTTGGTATCAATGGCCGGAGAGATTTTTTTCAAATTTTGGATTAGGCTGAGAGAGTCAAGTGAAATTTTCGGCTTTTCCTCTGCAGAAGGGAAAGCGGGATATCCTTCGGGGTTGAATGTCGGCAGTTTGAATTTGGAATGTCCCTGTTTGATAATGAGGGTATCGTCAAGGAGCTCAAGAGTAATGTCACCCTCTTTTAGAATTCTGATGATATCAAGCAGTTTTTTCCCGTTTGCAGTAAAGATACCTTCTGCTTCTATAAGAATGTGATCTGTAATGATACGAAGTCCTATCTCTCCGTCTGTTGCTTTTACAACACATTTTTCCCCTTCTGTCTTGAAGAGTACATGGGAGGTAATTTGGCTGGCGTCTTTTTTTTCAAGAAAAGGCTGTAGGTTGATAAGTATCGATTCGATGATCTGTTTGGGTGCTTTGATCTTCATTGACTCTCCTTAATTTTTAATAACTTTAGTAGATAGCAGTAGCCCGCCATGAAAATGTGAAAAACGTTTCAAAAGCCCTTTTCCGCGTTACTTTCGGCGTTATTTGGCACTTTTGTTTTTTCACATTTGTTCACTGTGTATAATTATATCTTTTTTTTATTCAAGTTTTTAGTGGTTTTTTCTCACTTTTTGGGCGTCTTTTCGGTATCAGTGTGTATTTTGTTGGACAGTTCTTCAAGAAGGACTTTAAAGTTTTCATCGTTTTCGATGATTTCGTCAATTTTTTTCATGGCATGGGAGATGGCACTGTGGTCTTTCATACCGAAATAGAGTGCGATCTGCGGCATGGAATTGGGTGTAAGATTCCGTGCCAGGTAGATGGCTGTACGGCGAGCGTTGACAACATTGCTGGTACGCTTTTTCGATTTGATGTCGCTTGGTTTGACGTTGAGTTCTCGCGAAACGATTTTGACAATATCATCGATGGTGACATGTTCTTTCTTCTCTTTGAGCTGGTCTTTAATAGCATTTTGTGCGAAATCGAGGGTAATCTCCTGATTGAGCATGGATGCGAGTGCATTAATGCGGATGATGGTGCCTTCGATCTCCCGGATGTTGTCTCCCATATGTGTAGCGATGAAGTTGATCACTTCATTGGAGAGTTTGATGCCGTCGAGTTCACATTTTTTCTGGATGATAGCAATTTTGGTTTCAAGTCCCGGAGGCTGGATGTCCGCCATCATGCCCCACTCAAAACGGGTTCTCAATCTGTCTACCAGTCCTGCAATCTTGTTGGGCGGTCTGTCAGCAGTCATAACGATCTGTTTGTTGGCATTGTGGAGTTCGTTAAAGGTGTGAAAAAACTCTTCCTGTGTCTGTTCTTTTCTTGAGAGAAACTGTATATCGTCGATCAACAGCAGGTCACATTCTCTGAATTTTTCTCTAAAACGATCCATCGTCTGTGAACGCAGATGGGAGGTAAAGGAGTTCATGAACTGTTCAAGTGTGGTATAGATAACGGTATTGCCGATGGTAACGTGGTAATTCCCGATAGCCTGAAGAAGGTGGGTTTTTCCCAGTCCTACCCCGCCATAGATAAAAAGAGGGTTGTAGAGCCGTCCGGGCTTTTCAGCAACGGCTTTGGCTGTTGTATAGGCGAACTGGTTGGATTCTCCGACAATAAAGCTTTCAAAGGTCAGTGAAGGGTTGAGGTAGGTACTTTTGCCATGGCTTTTTTCCACAACAGTTTTGGGTGCAGAGGCACTTTGTTTGCTTTTGGCTTTTCCTACGGTAATCTCTATTTGCGGTTTGACATCGTTTTGAAGTTCAAACAGATGGGCAAGTTTGTCACTGTACTTGGTTTTGATATATTTGGCTACCAGCATATTGGGGGCATTGAAAACCGCAATATTGCTTTTGGATCGCCGGGTATCATACACCAGTTTTTTAATATAGCGTTCATATTCCGTCTGAGGAATCTCTTTTTTGAGTTCAAAAAGTACTTTCTGTCCGATATTCATGGGGGTAAGTCCGCCTGCTGCCAAAGATTTTCACATTTTATATAGGGGTGAAAAGAAGATGTGAATAACTGATGCAATTTTAGCTTAGATTAGCTAAAATAAGGCAATTCAAACAGAGTGAATAGTTTTATTCACAATGTGAACAAAGGTGTGAATGAATATTTTGGGAATCGACCCGGGGAGCCGTAATCTCGGCTATTGTATCCTTCATTGGGACGGGAAAAAGTTTTCACTGGTAGAAGCAGGTCTTCTCAAGATTAAAACGACGGTACTGCAGGAGCAGATCGTGGAGCTGGTGGAGGGGTTTGACATTATTCTCAAATCCCATACCATCGATGAAGTGGCTATCGAAGATATTTTCTATGCCTACAACCCCAAAACAGTGCTCAAACTGGCACAGTTCCGTGGAGCGCTTTCATTGAAGATTTTGCAGGAGGTAGGATATTTTTACGAGTATACGCCGCTGCAGGTGAAAAAGGCGGTCACAGGTAACGGAAAAGCGGCAAAGGAACAGGTGGCGTTTATGGTTAAACGGCTGCTGGGGATCAAAAAAGAGATCAAGCCGCTGGATATTACCGATGCCATGGCGATCGCTATTACGCATCTTCAGCGGGTGAAAATGCGTAAAAAGTAGATTTAGTTGCTCAAGGGTTTTTGGGCAGCTTTCTGTTCTTTCATAATAATAAAACGTTTTTTGGGAACGGTAAAGGTCTCTTTTTTGTGCCCTGCCGTAGATTCTTCAATGATCTTGTCGTAAAGGTAGATGTCGTGTTTGAAATAGGCAAGACCATTCTCTTCATAGACGGTAAAATAGACGATGTGCACAGGAATGGGACGTTTCAGCCGGATGGTTGTCGGCTTGTCTGTTGCAATGATCTTGTCAATATCTTCCTGCGTATAGCGCTTTCGTGCATGTTCCAGTACCAAACGGGCAAGATCGAAAGGCTGTTCGACACGCATACAGCCTGAAGAGTAGACCTTGTATCGACGGTCAAGCAGGCTCTTGTTATCGGTATCGTGCAGATAGACGGCATACTTGTTGGGGAACATGAACTTGATGCGCCCCAGTGCATTGCTGTCGCCGGGGAACTGTACAAAACGCCATGGCACTTTTTTATCACTGTGTTCATAAGGGTCAAGGTCTTCCTGTGTAATTTCAACTTCTTTGTTACCGCGGAAAACATGGATGTTATGATCAATGAGATAGTTGGGATTTTCGCGGAGGACATGAATAAGGTCACGTTTAATGAGATTGTCCGGAATTGTCCAGGTAGGGTTGATAACCACATATTCCAGTTTGTCATCAAATATGGGGGTAGGACGGTCGATACGCCCGACAACAACCCCTTTTTTCATAACCATCTTCCCGTTTTTGTAGTAGCGCAGGTTAAAATCGGGGATATTCACTTCAATATATTCATCTTCAAAGTGTTTGGGATAGAGTTTGGTTTTGTCGAGGTTTACAATGATAGCCTGAATATTCTTGCGCGCAGGCTGGTTGAGATACCAGGTCATTGTCTTGTCCACCTGGCCGGTAACTTTGAGCAGATAACGTTTTTGATAGGTAATGACGGCACGGCGGAGTGTTTCATCAAATCTGCTGTCAATAGGAGCGTTTTTGGGGTAATCTCCGGAAATTTGAAGCCGTTTTTTAACCAGTTTGACCCGGTATGAGTAGTCACCCGGTTTAAGGGGTGTGTTACTATAGGGAATTTTTGGAAATTTCTCCATGCGCCGGTACTCTTTGAGCAGATGCACCAGTTTACGGTAGCGCTCTTCCAGCGGCAGAAGAGAGGTCAGGTAGGGATAGATATCGCCGCTTTTGGCAGCAGCAATGAGCGGAGCGTGCGCAGGAAAATGCTTTGGATGCATCTCCCAGGCTGCTTTAATATCATTACTCTCTTTAAGTGCTTTGAATTTTTTCTGTACCAGGCTCCAGTCAACATCACCTTCCACAATGAAACGTACCAGTCTGACATAGGAGTTTGTCAGAAGCAGATCGAGCCGGGCATAAACGGCAGCCTTCTTTGCAGGTGAAATGGCATTGTTGTCAAGATAGAAGAGCAGCTTTTTGATCGCTTTTTGGTCAAAATGTTTGTTTTTGTAGTTAAAGAGCGGATCTTTGAGTGCCTGGATAAGCTGTGCCATTTTTTCTTCATTTTCCGCACCGATCCAAAGCGGTTTGTTACCGGTTTTGGCATAAACCTCTTTGACAATAGCACCGTCTTTGCCCTTGAGTTTCGTAGCAATGCCCTGCTTGAGGTTGGCAGTGATATTTTCCAGAGTGAGCGGCTGGGCAAAAGAGAGACGGCTTGCAAGCAGCAGAAGTATAACGAGTTGTAAAAATTTCACGTAAATGTGTCCTTAAAGGGATTTGTACTGTTTATCGATCAGCTGCAGGTACTTCACCGGTGTGACAGCTTTCATCGCTTCGGCAAGCCAGCGAATCTGAAACCATGCAGCACCGCTGTCACGCAGATCGAAATAGTTTTTGAGGCTTCGGATATTGAATGTGACAACCATGTCAACTTTCCAGTTGTCAGAGACGATGTGTTTGAAAGCGTCACCGACATTGCGTTTTTTCTTGCCGCACTCAAGTGCTTTGTAAAGGGCCTTTGCATTGCCCTTGTGTGTCTCGATCAGCGGCAGGGAAGATTTCGCCACGGCATTGGTAATGAAATCGCTGTCTTTTTCATACTGAAAACGGAGTTTGTCATAAATGGCACGAATCTCAATGGCAAGGTAGGCTTCATCGGCGATAACAAAGAGATCAAGTGCAAGCAGTGTTTCAAGAAAGAAATCAAATCCTTTTTCTGCCTCGCGTGAAGCAACAAATGCATTAATGACCGAAGACATGGTGTAGCGTGTAGAACGTACGGAAATAGCCTGTATACGGTGGCGTGCATGCTCCTGAAGTACGCCTCTGGAAGTACCGCGGATGAGGTAGCTTAGTGTAGCATGCTCGATGATGGAGTGGTGATGGTGTACCCAGGCGAGGTTAGCCAGCAGTTCGGATCCTTCGATGGCGTTGATTGCATCGGTATCGAGATGTTGAGGTGCTGCTTTGATACAGGCATTTTCAGAGTTTTCGAAACTGTCGTAGCAGGTACGTGCAGCGATTTCGGCAACCCCCAGACCGCTCTCCTGCAGCAGGGTTACTTCGGGTTTTTTGTAGAGAATGTGGTACTTTTCAATAGTATTGCCGCTGTCCATAGCCCGCTCCGATTTGATTTTAGGTACAATTATAGCAAAATAAAATAATGCGACATTTTCCAAGGAAAGACATGAAACCCTATGAACGATTTCACCCTTTTCAAAATGACTTTAGAGACCCCTTTTCTCGTGACCGTGACCGGGTTATCCACTGCAGCTCTTTCAGACGGCTTGAGTATAAAACGCAGGTGTTTCTCAACCATGAGGGGGACTACTTCCGCACCCGTCTGACACACTCTCTGGAGGTCAGCCAGATTGCCAGAACCCTTGCACGCCAGCTTGGACTCAATGAGACGCTTGCCGAAGTGATCGCCCTTTCGCACGACCTGGGTCATACCCCCTTTGGACATGTGGGCGGTGACGAGCTTGACCGTTTGCTCAAAGCCGACGGGCATCCGCTTGGGTTTGAACACAATTTTCAGTCTTTTCGGGTCTTGACGAAGCTTGAGAAGCGCTACAAGGAGTTTGACGGTCTCAACCTTACCTTCGCTACACTTGAAGGGGTGCTCAAACACTCCTACCCTTACGAAAAACCTTTTCTCAGAGAGATTGATGCACGTTTTGCACTCGACAAACATCCCAGCCTTGAAGCAATGGTGGTCGACCATGCCGATGAAATCGCCTACACGTCGCATGATATTGATGACGGGGTGAAGTATGGACTCATCACCTTTGACGACCTGCTTGAAGAGCCGCTTTGTCAGCGTGTTGATGCGATGGTGGAAGAGGAAGGTGTTACCCGTGACGAACCGCTTTACCGTCACCGCTTCGTTGCAGGGCTCATTAAACTTTTGGTAGAGGATTTCATTGAAAATTCCAAAGAGAAAACTGCGTACTACAGAAAAGAAGAGCCTATCTGTGCAACCATCGATGCAAAAGAACCCTTGCCGGCAACCTTCTCGAAGGAGACAGCAACAGCGTTGAAAATGCTGAAAAAACGTCTTTTCAGACAGCTTTACAAACATGAAAAGATCGCCCGAAAAATGTATGCGGGGAAACAGTGTATGCAGGGACTTTACAAAGCATTCAGTGAAGACTGTGATCTGCTTCCTTCCCATCAGAAAGCACTGTTTGAGGTACGCAGTCCGCATAGAGTGGTTGCCGATTATCTTGCTGCCATGACTGACCGCTATGCGATGAAAACCTATCATGAACTTTACGGACTTTCACTCTAAATCCCAAATATAGTAAGTTTTGGATATAATGCGCGAAAATTAGAGGGCTACGCGCCCTTGATACGATAGGAATTTTCATGCAAAAAATCAAAAACATCGCTGTTATCGCACACGTCGACCACGGCAAGACCACACTGGTAGACGAACTTCTCCAGCAATCGGGAACCTTCGCTGCCCACCAGCAGGTAGATGAGCGTGTCATGGACAGCAATGACATCGAAAAAGAGAGAGGGATCACCATTCTCTCCAAAAACACCGCCATTACCTACGGTGATCACAAGATCAACATCATTGACACTCCGGGTCACGCCGACTTTGGCGGTGAGGTTGAACGTGTTCTGAAGATGGTTGACGGCGTATTGATGCTTGTCGATGCACAGGAAGGGGTCATGCCTCAGACCAAGTTCGTGCTTAAAAAGGCGATCGAGCTTGGACTCATTCCCGTTGTCGTCATTAACAAAATCGACAAAGACGGTGCAGAGCCTGACCGTGTACTTGATGAAATGTTCGACCTGCTCGTGGCACTCGATGCCAATGAAGAGCAACTGGAGTTCCCGGTACTCTACGCAGCGGCACGTGACGGATATGCGAAGTGGAACCTCGAAGATGAAAACAAAGATATGACACCGCTTTTTGAAGCGATTTTGGAAAAGGTACCGTACCCTGAAGGGTCACCGGACAACGATACACAGGCACAGGTCTTTACCCTTGACAGCGACAACTTTGTCGGACGTATCGGGATTACCCGTATCTTTAACGGAAAGGTGAAAAAAGGTGATGAATATATGCTGGTCAAGGCTGACGGCGAGAAGGTAAAATCACGTGTCAGCAAACTGATCGGATTCAAAGGACTTGACCGTATCGAAATCGATGAGGCCGAAGCGGGTGATATTGTTGCCATTGCCGGATTTGCTGACATCGATGTGGGTGATTCTATCTGTGATCCAAGTAACCCTGTACCACTCGACCCAATGCATGTTGAAGAGCCGACACTCTCTGTCATTATGTCGGTAAATGACGGCCCTCTGGCAGGAACAGAAGGGAAACATGTCACTTCAAACAAAATCCGTGAGCGTCTTGAAAAAGAGATGGAGACCAACATCGCCATGCGTATGGAACCGATGGGAGATGCCTCTTTTAAAGTTTCCGGCCGTGGGGAGCTTCAGATCGGTATTCTGGCAGAAAATATGAGACGTGAAGGGTTTGAATTTCTGCTGGCACGTCCTGAAGTGGTTGTCAAAGAAGAAAACGGTGTCAAAATGGAGCCGTTCGAGCATCTTGTTGTTGATGTTCCTGAAGAGTTCCAGGGTGTTGCCATTGAAAAACTCGGAAAGCGTAAAGCGGAGATGACAAGCCTCACACCGATGCCTGACGGTACGGTGCGTATCGAGTTTGAAATTCCGGCGCGCGGACTTATCGGGTTCCGTTCGGAATTTCTGACCGATACCAAAGGTGAAGGGATCATGAACCACTCTTTCCTCGAATACAGACCTTACAGCGGTGTTGTTGTCAGCCGTACGCCGGGTGCACTGATCTCTATGGATGACGGGGAGGCGGTTGCATTCTCTATCTTTAACCTTCAGGCACGTGGTACCCTTTTCATCAAGCCGCAGGACAAGGTGTACAACGGTATGGTCATTGGTGAATCGGCACGTCCGGGAGACCTTGAAGTCAACCCGCTCAAAGGAAAACAGCTGACCAACATGCGTACTTCGGGTGCAGACGATGCTATCAAACTGGTACCGCCAAGAGAGATGTCTCTGGAGATCGCGATGGAGTGGATCGAAGATGATGAACTGATCGAAATTACTCCGGAGAGTATCCGTATCAGAAAGAAACATCTCGATCCGGCAATGCGTAAGCGTGTCCAGAGAGACAAGAAGAATGCAAAATAGGTTTTTTATCAAATTTTCGATAAAATCACCCAATTTTATTTAATGTAAAAAGGATAACTGTGAAAGTTGAAGTAAAAAAGATTGACGATGCAAATGTATCTGTAAACGGCGAGATCGAACAGAGCGTGATCGATACAAACGTTGACAGACTTGCCAGAGAAGCGGGCAAGCAGATGAAAGTGGACGGTTTCAGAAAAGGTAAAGTGCCACCGGCTGTCGTGAAAAAACTGCATGGCGACAAATTGCAGCAGGATGCCGAAGCGGATGCACTCAAAGCACTGATCGACCTTGGTATCTCCCAGGCGGGCATCGACAAAGCTGACATCATCGGTGAGCCGAATTTCAAGAAGTATGACAAAAAAGACGGAAAGATCGATGTTGAACTTGAAGTTTCTCTCAGACCGGCAGTCAATACCGAAGGGTATGAGAAAGCAGTGCCTTCTTATGAAAAGCCTGAAGCAACCGAAGAAGAGGTTGAAGCCAAACTCGAAGAGATCGCTCAGCAGCAGGGAACACTTGAAAAGATCAAGCGTAAGCGTATGGTCAGAGACGGTGATACTGTTATTATTGACTTTGAAGGTTTCCTTGACGGAGAGCCTTTCGAGGGCGGGAAAGCGGAAAAATTTGCACTCAAAATCGGTTCAGGACAGTTCATTCCCGGCTTTGAAGATCAGATCATCGGTATGAAATACGATGAAGAAAAAGAGATCAAAGTCACTTTCCCTGAAGAGTATCAGTCAAAAGAGCTTGCAGGAAAAGAGGCAACTTTCAAAGTGAAGCTTCACGAAATTCAGGAGCAGGTACCTGCCGAGATCAACGATGAGCTGGCTCAGAAACTCCTCAATGACGAAAAAGCGACAGTAGAGACACTTAAAGAGAGACTCAAAGATCAGATCGTGAATGAAAAACTCTCCAAACTCTATCAGGAAGAGCTTAAGCCGAAACTGGTAGAAGCACTGGTAGAAGCCTTTGATTTTGCCTTGCCAAACAACATTGTTGAGCAGGAGATTGACCAGAAGATCAATGCAAAAGCAAGAGAGATGAGCGAAGAAGAGCTCAAAACTTACCAGGAGAATCCTGAAAAAGTAGAAGAACTGCGTGAAGAACTGAGAGGAGAGGCTGAAAAGTCTGTTAAGGCGACCTTTATCGTTGATGCACTTGCAAAAGAACTGGGTGTCAACGTTGATGACCAGGAAGTCTCACAAGCGATCTACTACGAGGCGATGATAAGCGGACAGGATCCTCAGGCGATCATCAAGTACTATCAGGAGAATAACCTGCTTCCGGCAGTCAAAATGGGAATGATCGAAGACAAACTCTTCGGTAAACTCCTCGGATTCGACGAGAAGTAAGCGTGCGGGTGTGCCGTTAACCGGCCGCCTCCTCCCATTAATCTTTTTTTTGTATATTCTTTACATATAAATAAATCACTTTAATACCATTCATATAAAGGCAAACCTATGAGTTATATTCCTTACGTAGT
>WGDG01000015.1 GCA_015493425.1 Sulfurovum sp. | reverse complement strand
GACGAAGCCGAGGGGGCAGACATCCTCATGGTCAAACCCGCCCTTGCCTATATGGATGTCATCCGTGATGTACGGGAAAACACCACCCTACCACTTGCTGTCTACAACGTCAGCGGCGAATACTCCATGCTCAAGATGGCTGCCAAAGCAGGGGTCATCGACTATGAGCGCGTCATGATGGAGACCCTGCTTGGCTTCAAGCGTGCAGGGGCAGATATCATCATTACCTACCATGCGAAGGAAGCGGCGGCGTTGCTTCAAAAGTAATCGCGTAGGGTGTTGTCCCTCGACAACACCTTCTATATTTAAATATTATGAAGTTTGGGATTGCTATACGATGTTTTGGTGTTGTGAGGGCACAACACCCTACAGGTTGATAAATACGCTTTTTGCTATAATCGCACCATGTATCTCAAACACAAAACCGCCGCTTTTTTTACACTGCTTATTTTTTTACTACTTGGCTACATCTTCTACAAAGCACTCAAGCCGCCTGTTCCCGTTGTCATTCAGGCAGGGCACGAGGGACGTACCTGCGGCAATACCGGAGCAGTATGTAAAAACTACAAAGAAGTAGCATGGAACATCTACGTTGCCGATGAAGCGGCAAGAACACTCCGGAAATGGGGCATAGAGGTCAAACGTGTACCTGCAGATACTGCGCCGTTGCGTGCAGATATTGCAGTAGCCATTCACTTTGACTCGGCAAAGCACATTTGCCGTTCCGGTGCATCAGTGGGCTACCCCGATACCAACACCTCACACACCTTTGCACAACACTGGAAAGCGCTCTACAAACCCTACTTCCCGTTTCACTGGCATAAAGACAATTTTACCGACAACCTCAAACACTACTACGCCTACCGTACCATTCGTGCAAAAAAGTTTCTTGTGCTCGAACTGGGTGAGATCACCTGCGAAAAACAGACGCGCTGGCTCAAGCCACGGCTTAAAAAGATCGCACACCTGATCGCCTATGCAATCGCTACAGAGCTTGGGATCAAAGTAAAAAGCATTAAATAGCAAAACATCGCTTCAAACCGAAACAAGCACAACTATGGTAAAATAATCTCTTTTAAATTTGCACTGTAGCTTTATAGTGTATAAGGATAGTCCGATGAGACACTTTTTGACACTGGCAGACTTTACCAAAGAGGAGCTGCTGGAGATGATCGCTTTGGCACAAAAAATCAAAGCGCAAACCAAACACAGAGAGTTTGTACCCTACATGGAACGCCAGACACTGGGGATGATATTTGAAAAAAGTTCTACCCGTACCCGTGTAAGTTTCGAAACAGGGATCTATCAGCTTGGCGGCATAGGGCTCTTCCTCTCAGCCAATGATATTCAACTCGGACGCGGTGAGCCTATGAAAGATACTGCACGCGTCATCAGCCGTATGGTCGACATGGTGATGATACGTACCTTTGAGCAGAGTAAACTCGAAGAGTTCGCTGCTAACTCCAAGGTTCCTGTCATCAACGGTCTTACTGATACCTACCACCCCGTACAGTTAATGACCGACTACCTGACCATGATCGAATTTGGCAAAGCTGATACCCCTGTCTGCGCCTATGTCGGAGACGGCAACAATATGGCGCACTCCTGGCTGATGCTCGCAAGCAAACTCGGATTTGAACTGCGCATCGCCACACCAAAGGGGTACGAATGTGACCCGCAAGTGGTTGCCAAAGCCGGTGAATTCGCCAGAGAGAGCGGCGCAAAACTTATTTTCGGCAACGATCCCAAAGCGGCCGTTACAGGATGCGACGTGGTAACCACCGATACCTGGGTCAGCATGGGGCAGGAGGATGAAAAAGAGATCCGCCTCAAAGCTTTTGAAGGCTACATGGTCGATGAAGCGATGATGTCCCTTGCCAAAGAAGATGCCATCTTCCTGCACTGCCTGCCTGCCTACCGCGGCTACGAAGTGAGTGAAGAGACATTCGAAAAACACGCCGAGGAGATCTTCACTGAAGCAGAAAACCGTCTGCATGCGCAAAAAGGTATTATGGTGTGGCTGAACCAGCACCGTTAACACTGTAGGGTGTTGCCCCCTGACAACACCATTTTTACAGCGTGCTGTAAGGGTACAGCACCCTACATTACACAACATATATGCAAGGAAAACCATGAGTACCATCGATTTAGAAAAATTCAGCAAATACTCCAAACCCGGTCCCCGGTACACCTCCTACCCTACCGCACTGGAGTTCAGCGATGCATTCAAATATGACGACTACATCGACTACCTGGAAAAGGGCGACGAGAAACTCTCACTCTATGTACACCTGCCGTTCTGTCGCAGCGCCTGTTACTTCTGCGGCTGCAACGTCGTCTTTACTTCCAAAGAGGAGAAGCTCAGCCAATATATCGAATATCTCAAAAAAGAGATCGATATCCTTGCACAGCATTTGGATACTTCCAGAGAGG
>WGDG01000014.1 GCA_015493425.1 Sulfurovum sp. | reverse complement strand
GGGTGCATAGCTTGAAACATACTCAACGACCCTGCTGTCCGGGTTGTAAAGCGTGACAACCGCTGCAACCTTTTTATGTATTGCCATACTTCTCCAAATAGCAGTTCACTTTTGTTCCTTTCGTTCCTGTACGATAAACCAGGGGTTTAGCAGGTCTTCCTTATTGTAAACAACCGGCATGAACGATGTTGTGTTGTATTGGTAGACCATCTTGCCACTCTCTCTGACGATTGCATCTGCGGCGGCTGTATCCCACTCCATGGTAGGCGCAAGACGCGGATAGATATCGGCACTGCCTTCTGCCACCATGACCAGCTTGAGGGAGGAACCGCGGGAAAGGAATGTTGGATGTTGGATGTTGGATGTTAGATTGTCGATGAAGGCTTTTGTTTCATCGTTGAGATGGGATTTGGAGGCGACGATTCGCAAGTCGGAATCCTTTTCACCCTTTGTTGTCAGGGGAAGCTTCGAAGCCTTCTCCAAATCCTCCCCATTCAACATCCAACATCCATCATCCAACATCAACTTAAACGCTCCCTCCCCCTTTTGGGCCCAGTAGAGCTCTCCGAGCGCCGGAGCGAAGACGACGCCCGCCACCGGTTCACCGTTTTCGATCAAGGCGATATTGACGGTGAATTCGCCGTTTTTCTTGATGAACTCTTTGGTACCGTCGATGGGGTCGACACACCAATAGCGCTCCCAGTTTTTGCGCTCTTCATAGGGGATATTTTTACCCTCTTCGGAGAGGATGGGAAGCGGACTGATCTTTTGGAGCCCTTCGGTGATGATTTCATGAGCTTTTTTGTCAGCTTCGGTGAGAGGGGATTTGTCAGCTTTGTACTCGACGTCGAAATCCTTTTCGTAAATCTCCATGACGGCTTTGCCGGCGTCGAGAGCGATGGTGATCACCTGGTTCATATCAAGGGTATCAGGCATTGAGGTATCCTTTTTTTTCTAAATGGTCGAGCACCTGGGCGGCGGCCTCTTCGATGGGAAGGCGGTCGTTACGGATGTGGATTTCGGGAAACTCGGGGGCTTCATAGGGAGAGTCGATCCCGGTAAAATCAGAAATCTCTCCGGCTCTGGCCTTTTTGTAGAGTCCCTTGGGATCGCGGGATTCGCAGACCTCCAGTGGGGTATCGACAAAGACTTCGATGAACTCCCCTTCATCCACCAGTTCCCGCACCCGCTGCCGCTCACTTCGGAAAGGAGAGATAAATGCTGTCAGAACGATTATCCCGGCATCGACAAAGAGTTTGGCCACTTCGCCGATACGCCGCAGATTTTCAACCCGATCTTCATCGCTAAAGCCCAATCCTTTGTTGAGCCCCATACGGATGTTGTCTCCGTCAAGCAGGTAGGTATGCTTCTTCTGTGCAAGCAGTGCTGCCTCTACAGCATTGGCAATGGTAGATTTTCCCGAACCGCTAAGGCCGGTGAACCAGAGAATGCAAGGTTTCTGCTGTTTGATCTGTGCGCGTTCAGCTTTGGAGACATGGTGGTCGTGCCAGACAATATTTTCAGATGTTGGATGTTGGATGTTGGATGTTGGATTATTTGGCATTTGTTTGACTTGATTTTACGATTTTTGTTGTGATATTGATGATACTGTCAATTTCTTTCAGTAACGCTTTAACTTTTTCTTTATCGGGATCTATATAGCCACTGTCTTTTAAAAGCATGAGCCAATATTTGCTTTCTCGCGCTTCTTTGCTGATGGCTGCCTGTGCTTCATTAATATTGGCACCTATAGATGTTCCACATCTGAGTAGTTGTTTTGACAGTACATACTCTTTTTTCTGTTGTATTAAAAATTTATAGAGTTCAATAACCATTAAAGAAAAATGATAGGTTTTCCCCATTATTAAATTATCTTTGTATTCATCCACCATTCAACATCCACCATTCAACATTTTTTATCGTATATAATGTTTTTTTACATATTTCAGGATTTGTGCCGCTGCTTCATCCGCATTCATTGTATCTGTATCAATGACGATCTCTGCATGCTGCGGTTCTTCATAGATATCGTTGATACCCGAAAAATTTTGCAGTTCTCCTTTGAGCGCCTTTTCATAGACACCTTTGTAGTCGCGCTGCTTGCAGGTATCGATGTCAGCTTTGACATAGACGACAATATTGTTCTTGACCATCTCTCTGATGGCTTTGCGTGATTCCCGGTAGGGGGAGACAAACGAAGCGACCGTAGAGATGGAGTTCTTCTGCAGGGTTTTGATCAGGTGGGCGATACGGATCATATGACGGTTGCGGTCTTCTCTGCTGTAGCCGATATTGGGCACAAGTTCTCTGATGTCTTTGGAGTCGATCCGTTCGATGGGGATATGAAGTTTCTCCAGATCCTCATAAACCTTGTCGGCAATGGTCGTTTTACCGGAAAGGGGCAGACCTGTAAACCAAAGGTTGAAGGGTTCGATCCTCTTCTTCCCCCAGTGAATCTTCTGCCATATTTTTTCATGCCCCCAGTAGAGGGCAACTTTCAGTACCGTCTCGATGAGCCCTGCGGCAATGGCAAGGTCAAGCCTGCCAAAGAAGACATAGACAATGATGATTGTCGTTGTGGTAGCGATCACTCTCCAGCTGATGCCTTTGACAATGGAGCGGGTGTTGGTTTCACGAAACATTGCATGCCTCGTGAAACAATTTTGAATGTTGCGTGATGAATGTTGAATTATGTACTACAGCAAGCCGTAGTAGGATTTTCTTTTCATTTAACATCCAACATCCAACATTCAACATTTCTTACACTCCCATTCAGGGAAGTTGTCCCGAATGTACTGGTTGAGCGCACGTTCGGCATCGGTGTACTCACGTGTAGTTCGTTTTCGAATGTCTTCTTCACGTCGGCTGACCCCCACGATCATGCCTGCGCCTACGGTGTTATTGGTCATACGGTCGATGACAATAAAAGAGCCTGTCAGGCGGTTCTCTTTGTAGGCATCTGCTGCGATGGGCTGTGTCAGTACCATCTTGCACGAAGCAATGTCATTGAGTCCCAGTTTGTAGACACTTTGCCGTTCATAGGTATTGACATCGACTTTATAGTTGATGTGTTCAAACTGGCCGTTGACAACAGTAGTAGCACGTTTTATGTCATAGACAGTTCCCGGCTCCATGGGTGTTTCATCCATCCAGACAAGCATGACTTTCAGCGAGTTGGAAACACGGGGAAGCGCCTTGGTATGGACAATCATATCGCCTCTGGAGATATCGACTTCATCTTCTGTTGTGAGGGTAACCGCCATAGGGGCATAGGCTTCTTCTGTGGTGATTTTTCTATTGGCTTCGGTAATATCTCCGGCATTTATGATACTTTTTACTTTGGTGGTTTTGCCTGAGGGGAGTACCGTAATTTCATCGCCGACTTTGACTGAGCCTGCCGCAATGGTACCGCAGAAGCCTCTAAAATCGAGGTTGGGGCGGTTGACGTACTGTACGGGGAAGCGTAATGAATGCTGCATGCTTAATGTTGAATGCTGAATATCTATTGTGTCGAGAAGTTCGAGTAGGGGTTTGTCTTCGTACCATGGCGTTTTTTCACTCTTATCAACGACATTGTCCCCATCAAGGGCGCTGAGCGGAATGTAATAGGTATGTTTGATACCAAGTTCATCTGCCAATGCTGTGTAGGCTTCCTTGATTTCCTTGAAGGTATCTTCGCTGAAGCCGACAAGATCCATTTTGTTGATGGCAACTATGACATGCTCAATGCCAAGCAGGTTGACGATAAAGCTGTGCCTTCTGGTCTGGGTTAAAATGCCTTTTCTGGCATCGATGAGAATAATGGCGACATCTGCCGTGGAAGCACCTGTGACCATGTTTCGGGTGTACTGCTCATGCCCCGGAGTGTCGGCAATGATGTATTTGCGTCTGTCAGTGGCAAAGAAACGGTAGGCAACATCGATCGTGATGCCCTGTTCGCGTTCGCTCTGCAAGCCGTCGACAAGCAGTGCCATATCGATCTTCTCCCCTGTGGTACCGTACTTTTTGCTTTCGTTTTCTGCGGCAGCAAGCTGGTCTTCAAAGATCATTTTGCTGTCGTAAAGCAGACGCCCGATGAGCGTACTCTTTCCGTCATCGACACTTCCACAGGTCAAAAAGCGGAGCATGTCTTTGTTCTCGTGTTCTTTGAGATACGACTCAATATCGGTGACTATTTTGCTCTCTACAGACATACAGCACCTCTTTCGTTCATCATCCAACATCCAAGATTCAACATCCTAAAAACACCCTTCTCATTCAACATCCAACATCCAACATCCAACATTCTAAAAGTACCCCTCTATTTTTTTCATCTCCATTGCACCTTCCTGATCTTTGTCAATGAGGCGTCCTTCACGTTCACTGCTGGTAGACAGCAGCATCTCTCTGATGATCTCGGGCAGGGTGGAAGCGGTGGAGTTGATGGCACCGGTAAGCGGGTAGCAGCCCAGTGTCCGAAAACGCACCATCTCTTTTTTGGCTTTCTTTCTCAGCGCTTCGGGCATGCGCTCATCATCAACCATAATTTTGGTGCCTTCATATTCGACAACCTCTCGCTCTTTGGCAAAGTAGAGTGAGGGAATGGGAATGCCCTCAAGATAGATATACTGCCATACATCCAATTCTGTCCAGTTGCTGATAGGAAAAACACGAACACTTTCGCCTTTGTTGATGCGGGTATTGTAAAGATTCCAAAGCTCCGGTCTCTGGTTTTTCGGATCCCAGCGGTGGTGTTTGTCTCGGAATGAAAAGATACGCTCTTTCGCACGTGACTTCTCTTCATCACGTCTGGCACCGCCGATGATGGCATCGTAGCCTCCGGCATTGAGCGCCTGTTTGAGTGCCTCTGTTTTCATGACGTCGGTATGCACTTTGGAGCCGTGTTCAAAGGGAGAGATATTCATCTCTATGCCTTTGGGGTTGGCGTGTACCACAAGGTCAAACCCGAGTTCTTTGGCACGCTGGTCACGGAATTCGATCATTTCACGGAATTTCCAGAGAGTATCTACGTGAAGCATGGGAAAAGGCGGCTTTCCGGGGGCAAACGCTTTCATGGCAAGGTGAAGCATGACCGAAGAGTCTTTGCCGACCGAGTACATCATTACCGGGTTGCTGAATTCAGCAGCAACTTCACGAAGAATGTGGATAGACTCGGCTTCGAGTTGTTTGAGGTGGGTCAGCTGTTTTTTGTCTAACATCTATAAAGTCCGTAATTTTTAGAATATTATATATTTTTTTACTTTATATGTCATGTCAGAGCAGGAAGCAGGAATTAAGTATTGTAGCGTTCCTGTCTATTTGCGTTCTTTGTCTTAAATCTCATCTTTCCCAGAGAACACAGTTTTGGCACATCTTTGGCACATCTTTTGGTTATACTTTTTTCTAAGGTAATATTTTAGGATAAATAATACCAATAATTTAGAGTATATATTGTGAGTCAGCACAGTGCGGTTTTACAATATTCAACAAATGCAAAAGTATGAAAATAGACTTGATAGTATCATCATATTGGACGACAGTTTATCTATTTTCCAATGAATATGGTGCTACAAAGTAACGTTGTCTTACAGGAGGAGTATACAATGAGCCGCTGCATCCAAACCTTGAAACTATCGCTTTTGGGACTGTCACTTACAACAGTTGCCGCCAATGCGCAAAACAACCCCCACTTCATTATCAAAGTCAAAACCGACAATCCAGGTACTTCTGCCAGTAATGAATTCACCATTCCGGTCAAATCGTTCTACGATTACAATTACAGTGTCGACTGTAACAACGACGGTACATTCGAGCATACTGACATCAATGAGAGTTTTACCTGTCAATACCCTTCCCGAAGAGATGCTCAGAATATTGCCATTAAAGGCACATTCCCTGCCATCTATTTCAATAATGATGGTGACAAAGAGAAGCTGCTCGAAATTGTGAACTGGGGAAATATAGAGTGGAAATCCATGTCTTATGCTTTTAAAGGAGCAGTACATTTGACCGTTACGGCTACAGATAATCCGGACCTATCTAACGTCCACTCTATGGATGATATGTTTAGTGGTGATACCAACCTCACTTTCACTAACCCCATTGACGATTGGAATACTTCAAGTGTATACAACATGAACCGTATGTTTCATGGTGCAGAAAAGTTTAATAAACCCATAGGAAATTGGGATATTTCGAATGTTACAGGCATGCAAGACATGTTTTATAATGCCAAAAGTTTCAACCAGCCTATTGGTAACTGGGATGTCTCGAACGTCGTCTATTTCGACAATCTTTTCAACGGTGCCACTGCATTCAATCAGGATATCGGACGATGGGACACCTCAAGTGGTGAGCAAATGTGGTCAATGTTTCAATATGCGACATCGTTTAATCAGGATATTGGTGACTGGGATGTTTCAAAGGTCAAAGATATGAGAGATATGTTTTACAAGGCTACCGCGTTCAATCAGGATATCGGTGACTGGGACGTGAGTGGCATCACATCGTCGGCTGGACTCCAAAATGTACTGAGAGCTACCCCACTATTCATCAGCAACTATGACAGCCTGTTGCAAAGATGGAGTGAAATCGATACGTTGGTAGATGATGTTGCCTTCAATGTGGGGACAGCCGAATATTGTGAAGGGGAAGATGGAAAAGAACTGATCATTGATAACCATCACTGGACTTTTACAGATGGGGGAGCACAGTGTAATCATTTCCATCTTACTTCGTACGATACTGTTACAGTCGAAAGCGGTACTACCACCGTTATGACCGTTACTACCACATACCCAGACCCGGATGACAATATTTTTGAAATCAAACCGGTAGCTGACGGTGATAAATTTACGATCGATGCTAACGGAGTTTTAAGCTTCATCACACCGCCTGACGGTAATCACCCCACAGATCTTAATGGTGACGGTATCTATCGTGTGCAAGTGTATGCGTGTGATGCCAGTATGTGTCTGGATGAAGATTACCAAACTGTCAGAGTAAAAGTATTGCCCAACCCGGTAACTGCCAATCCGGCTTTGCTGATGTATCTGCTTGACTGACAGTATATGTAAAGGATGTGCTGCTGATATTGCCACCAAAGGGTAGCAGTCGGTGGCATCTTGATAAGCAGGTTAAAAGGAACTAAAGATGAAAGAATGGAAACAGAAAATAACAGAGCTGGCAATCGTTGCAGGTGTATTTACAGGATCAATACCGATGGTGGCTACTTCGCAGATCGCGC
>WGDG01000013.1 GCA_015493425.1 Sulfurovum sp. | reverse complement strand
TCTGCCACCTCGTCAGGATGCTTGCCAAAGATCTTTTGTGTGATCTCTTTGTTGGCAAAGATATTCATGAGTACAGGCATATCGTACTCGACACCTTTGGCTTTATTGATCGGCTTGGTAAACAGAAGCGGTCTTGAGTCCTCTTTTTTGACCTCTATGTAGGCAACATGTGGAATCTCCAACTCCACATCAAGGGGTTCATCAATGATTTTCAGGTTTCCATTTTCTTTCAGCCATGCAATGACATCTTCCATTCATATATCCTCTCTGATTGAATGGGATGATTATAGCAAAATAGGGCTGTTTGGCTGGTGTATTTGGGTGGCTAAAATATATGAAGTAAAAAATGAAAGAAGATATAATCACATGTTTCCCTGCTCAAAAGAGCAAGGAAGTAAAATCATTTACTGCGGTTTATGGCAGAACCACCAGTCAAAGCATTCGTAGTTTTCAAGACGCTCTTTGGCCGTTTTCTCATCAGTCGCAGGCGGGATGATAACATGGTCGCCTACCAGTTCGTTTTCCGGCCAGTTTGCAGGGGTTGCGACACCTTCGTCACTTTTCTGCAATGCTTTGACCGCGCGGACGATCTCAGAGATGTTTCGTCCTATCTCCTGAGGATAGTAGAGGATTGTACGGGTTACTCCTTCAGGATCAATGATAAATACCGCACGTACCGTATTGCTTCCTTTGGCAGGATGCAGCATGCCCAACTGCTCGGCAATACGGTCATTTCCCGCAATGATCGGGAAAGTGATCTCTACATCGAGTTTCTCCTTGATCCACTCAACCCATTTGATGTGACTGAAGACCTGATCGACCGACATCCCTACCAGCTGGCACCCGAGTGCATCGAACTGCTCTTTATGTTTTTGGAACGATACGAACTCCGTTGTACATACCGGTGTAAAGTCAGCCGGATGGGAGAAAAGCACTGTCCACTTTCCTTTCAGGTCTGCAGGCAGACTCATTGCTCCGTGTGTGGTTTGTACATCAATTTCAGGAAATTTTTCTCCAAGCATTGGTAATGACATATTTGACTCCTTCTCTATTATTGATTGTTCTCTTTGGCCATTTTTTTGGCACCGATGCCGATGCCAAGCAAGACGACACCGTCAAAGAAAAGACTGATTGCGGCATAAAGCCCTACCCATAAAAATGAGCTGATAGGCCATGTCACCAGTATAAGTATAGCCAAAGCAAGTGAAAGTAACGCATTAACGATCGACAGCCACCACCACTTATGGGGTCTATAGTCCATGGCAAAACCGAAACTTGAAAAAGCATCGATCAAAAGATATGCCGCCAGTAAAATGGCTGCTGCTGCCACCCCTTCAATGGGAAAAATAAGAAAAAGCAACCCGGTAACAAGTGACAGCACAGGTTTAAGCCATGCACTGAATGATTTTCTGTACGTTTTGTAGGTCACATATCCCTGAATGAGCGCACTGGTGATAAAAAGCCATCCTAATAGAAATACGACCGTAAGGGACATAACCCCCGGTGCAAAAATACCGATACCGCCTACAATAAGCATTAAAATCCCTGAAATGATCGTCAGGGTACTGAACTTTTTGAGTATTTCTTTATCGAAGAACATACTGAGTGTTGTCATGATTGACTCCTTTACATTGTTTCTAAAAGGAAGTATAGACAAAAAGGGGAAACGGAGGATGCAACCGAAGTTGCATTGAGAAGAAAAGAGTGGTTAAAGCCGTTCAGGCATTTCGTCTTTGAAAGCGATTTTTTCGGCATTTTCCAGAATGTCCAATGCACCGTGTTCAATCATTTTCTGTGCCAGCTGGTCACCCAGAATATCGGCACTGTCTACCGGTGCTTCCATCTGCTCATGCAGAATATGTGTACCGTCAGGATAACCAATCATCGCACGTACCGAAATACGCTGTGTCTCCTCATCCATAGTTGCATTGACTGCTACAGGGGCAGAACATCCCGCACCGATAACCGAGATGAAGTCACGCTCTACTTTGGTGCAGAGAAATGTCGGTACATGGTTAAGGCTCATAGCGATCTCTCTTACCCGGTCGTTGCTTGCGACAATTTCAATACCAAGTGCTGCCTGCCCCATGGGAGGAATAAAAAAGTCCAACTTCTCAACATAGGGAATATCTTTCAGCAGATCGAGCCGTTTCAGCCCGATGTAAGCCAGAATAATCGCATCGTACTGACCTTCAGCCAGCTTGCGCAAACGTGTATTGACATTACCACGGAGGTCTTTGACTTTCAGATCGGGACGTTTTTCAAGAAGCTGCATACGCCGGCGAAGCGAAGTGGTACCCACTACGGCACCTTCAGGAAGATCATTCAGGCTCTTATAGGTGTGCGACAAAAAAACATCGCTCTGATCCTGACGTTCGGTTATGGCACACAACTCCAGCCCTTCGGGAATATAGGTAGGGACATCTTTCAACGAGTGTACAGCAAGATCAGCATTGCCTGCAAGCATCTCATCTTCAAGCTCTTTGGTGAAGTGCCCTTTGCCGCCTACAAGGGCTAATGGCTTATCAAGAATTTTGTCACCCCTGGAAGTGATCTCGTTGAGCTCCACCGTTACATCAGGAAATGACGTTTCAATCCGCTCTTTAATATGATATGCCTGCCAGAGCGCCAACGCACTCGCCCGTGTCGCAATAACCAGTTTTTCCACGTCTATCCTTTTTATACATCTCATTGAAGCCAAAGAGAGAATTGGTGTCATTCAAACTGTTTCGCAAGAGGCATTTCAAATAAGAATGCCTCAGCGAAGCAGCGTCTTTTTTTGCTTTATGCTGCTACAAAAAAACAAATGATACAAATAACCGAGCGGTGCCGCACACAGTGTGTCCAGGCTTCACTCCTCACCCTTCACTTATTTTATAAGTTTTTCGTATCCGTCTCGCATCTTGTCCCACTTCCCGTCAATATAGATAGTCGGCGTACCGGTTACCATCATACGGCTGGCAGCTTTCTCGTCAGCCTTCATCGTATCTTTGACATCTTTTGCATTGATCTTTTTAGAAGAGACACTATACCCAAGCTGCTTTTTAACGGCATCAAGTACTTTAGTCTCGTTACGCTCACTCGGATTGATCTTCAGGTTATACATTTTTTCAACCACATCCTTCTTGCCTTCTTGCTGTGCCACATGCATCACACGTGTCAAAATACCGGAAACCGGGTGAATACGCAGCAACGGCAGATGATAGTAGTACAGTCCTATCGTATCGGGGTGTTCTTTTGCTGCTTTCATAATATCGGGAACAACATCCTGACAGAAAGGACACATAGGGTCGGAAAAGACCACAATCTTGTGCTTGGCATTTTTGTTTCCAAACAGCAAGTGAGCATCGTCATACATCGTAGCCGGGACAGTCGGTTTGATCTCATTACGGTAGCTGCGTCCTGTCTTCAGGTTGGCAAGGTTACTTGTGATAAGGTTATCTTTGACAAACATCACCTCAGGTGCATGGATCTCTTTTTTGTGATAGGTCATATCCATGGTTGTCAACAAAACAGTCCAGCCCGGGAGATCTTTATGTGTCGTTGCTTCAATCACTGTAACACCTTTGAGTGTTACCTGAGGATTTTTCACAATATTACGCTTTACGTAATTTACCAGCAGTTTGTTATCCGGAATCTCAGTCGCGCTCAATGCGATGGTTGCTATCAGTGTGCTCGTCAACAATTTCGACATCAATGACATCATCTTCTCCTTTGTGTGTATAAAATTCATTCATTGAATTTTGTTCGGGTCTCATTTTAGCGACAAATTGTAAATAAACTGTGTAAAGTAGGGCCAAAACACCAAGAAAATCACTGAAAACACCGGGCAGAATAAGCAGTAACGCTCCCAGAAAATACGCAGTATTGACATCCTGAAAACGCTGAAAATCAAGTTTCCCCTGTTGTAGTGACTGCATATTGCCTACGATCGTATTGGGGGCACGTTTGATAAGGGCACCGCCAATCAGCATGGTAGCAATTGTCCATACCGTCGCCCAAAATGCACCGATAACTTCAAGCATCTTCAAAGAGAAATATATCTCTAAAAAGAGGTAGGGAAGCAGAATAAAAATCAGCATAACCTCTCCTGAATAAAAGAGACGATCTCTTCAGCAGGCACTTCCTCTTTGAGCATTCCCTCACGTGTTACAAACTCCACCAACCCGTCAGAGAGTTTCTTTCCGATGATTACCGCATGGGGAATACCAATGAGTTCATAATCTTTCATTTTTGCACCGAAGCGGTCTTTTCGATCATCGAAAAGTACATCGATACCTGCCGATTGCAGTGCTTCATACACTTCTTCCCCCAGAGCAAGCTGGGCTTCATCTTTGATGTTGGAGACCATAATGTAAAGATCGAACGGTGCAGACTCTTTTGTCCAAATGCACCCTTTTTCGTCATGGTGCTGCTCAATGATAGCCGCAAGCAGACGGCTGACACCGATGCCGTAGGTTCCCATTACCATCGGTTTTGCTTTGCCGTTCTCATCCAGGAAGGTACAGCCAAGCGGTTCGGAGTATCGTGT
>WGDG01000012.1 GCA_015493425.1 Sulfurovum sp. | reverse complement strand
CTCTTTAATGGCGGCAACTGCATTGACACTCTCTCCTCTGCTCTCAATACGGTCTAGCGTATCGCGAAGCTCTCTTGATATCTGCTGCATCCCTTTGGTGATCTGTGTGAAACTATCAGTTGTATCAGCAACGATGGTGGTAAAGTTTTTGAGATACTGGTCGTTCAGCTCCTTGATGAAGTCCATATTGAAGGTCTCTTTGAGCGTCTGAACGATCTCCTGGTCTTTGAGTTCGCTCTGCATATGTTCGTGTTTGATCAGCTCTGCTTTTTTCCAGACACGGTTCTCGTAGAGCTTCTCAAGATCGTAGAGATTCTTCTCAACTTTGCTCACACCGCGCTTCTCGAAGTAAATCCAGATCAGTGAAAGCGCAATACCGTAAATAGAAGCGTAAAAAGCCGTACCGATACCGGAGAGCAGAATAGAGATCTCCTGATCGAGTGCATCGAGGTCTTTGACGGTGAAGTCGGGCATCGACATGGCAATGGCAATGAAGGTTCCCAGAATACCGAGCATGGGGAAGACAGACGGCGCTACCCTTGCGAAGTTGTCGTTACGGATGTCTTTGTAGAACTCTTCCATAAAGTCTTTGACATGCAGGGTCGATTTGGTCTTGCCCATAATGGTCAGGGCATTGGCGCGCAGCTCTTTTTGCAGCTGCTCCTCCATCTGTACAAACGAACCGCGCATATGACAGGCAGCGTAGTTTGCATTGTGACGTACAAACAGGAGAAAAATAATGAAGATAAAGGCAATGATGACAAGCGTGTGGATCTCCACATGCAGCGGGATGATGCCGACATAGCCGAGTGCAAGCGCAACAAGGAGCAGCATCGGCAGCAGCACGATGGCGAAAGCCTGTGCGAAACAGGAGGGTTTTTTGGTACTGTTTTCCAAAGCGAACATAAAAATATCCTACGATATATGAATTTATCGGAGTATATCCAAAGATATTAAATCAGATGTTAATTCGGAACGTTCACTGCAGCATCAATACTTCGCCAAAGGGTACTTCTATGGTTTCAGGCATCACCCACATCACATCGTAGGACGGTGCCTCTTTTGGAAAGGTTCCCATACCGTCAGTAAAGTAGAGCAGCAGTGTGGGGTAGGCAACTTCACGTTCAATATGCTCAAAGACCGGCCTGAAATCGGTCCCACCTCCTCCATTCAGCGTATAGTCAAGCGCTTCACCCGGCAAAAACACCCTGTGGCTCTGCACCTTCGCATCCGCAGTAATAAGGTCTATCTCATAGTTGCCGTAGCTTTGCATAATACCCTCTACTTCACCAAGAAACGTTCCCAGCAGTGTTTCATCGACTGAACCTGAGGTATCGATGGCAACAACGATGCGCAGCAGATCGGAACTGAGGCTTGGCAGACAGATACCGCGGTAGAGATATTTGGGATTTGGCGGCATGAAACTGTAGGTACTTTTGGCAAACTCGGCAATGTATCGGTAGAGGAGCTCACGCCAGTGGATCTTGTGCGAAAAGTAGGCAGGCACGACAAGCTCAAACCCTTTGGGCAGCTCCCCCTGCCGTTTGAACTTCTGGAAGATCTGCTCAAAATACTCTGTAAGCTCCTCTTGAAGTGCAGAAAGTTCTTCAGGCGTGAGTGAATCTTCCTCTTCTGCTGCAAGCGGTTGTGGTATTTCAGCGGCTTGCTCCTCTTTTGGCGGAGGTTCTGTCGGCGTTTGGCTCTGCTGTTCTTTGCTCTTCCCCTCTCCTTCCTGCGGCGGCACATCATCCGGTATGGGTGCTTCACTCTCATCACGTGTCTGGTTGTAGATCATCTCGTCTTTGAGAATGTCGTAGATCTCTTCGGCATACATATTTTCGAAGCGCTCATCATAGTAGGCATGGGGAGGCAGTGTAAAATTATTTTTTACCAACATACTGTTAACCGCAAGATCGGTAGCTGCCTGCCAGATGCGCCCTACCCGCTGCTCTATGCGCTCATGGTGCTTCAGAAGTGCGTGCATCGCTCCATTCGCAAGCGCAAACTCGATTTCATCCAGTGGTGCCCGTTCAATATACTCTTCATTATAGGTCAACTTCGTGCCGTCACTGCCGAATGTCAGGGTGTTGCCATCGGGATCCATCTGTAGCACTGTGGCCACAGAACCGATGTAGGGGTGTTCAAGCATCAGTTTGGCTTTGGCTTTTGCAATCTTCTCTTCGTGTGTCATGGCAGGATTATAACACAGGTAAACGCTTTTATGATAGAATAGCGGATATTACAGTTTTAAAGGAAGCTCTTATGCTGCGTATCTTTTTTGTCACTCTCCTGCTTGGCGGCACACTTTTTGCAAAAACCTACAAGGTTGTCTACGACCTCACCACAGGTTCTGAAGCGGTACTTGCGAAAAAGCTGGTTGCCAACACCCAGAAGCTCAAAGCCTATTATGAAACAAAGGGCGATCAACTCAAAGTTGCTGTCGTGGTTTCCGGCAAAGCCTACCGCTTCTTCATACAAAACCTTGCACACTCTCCCTATGCCAACGAATCGGCACTATTAAAGAGCCAGCCGGCCCGTACCAAAATGCTTGAAGCATTCAGCAAAATCGCCACCATAGAAATGTGCGGTATGGGGATGAAACACAGAAATATTTCCCCTGAAACACTCTACCCCTTTGTCAAACCGGCTTTCAACAAGACCGATGCACTGGTACGCTACCAGAATGCAGGGTATGCCTACATCCCACTACGGTAGACCCTCTGCCCAAACGCGCCAAATTTCGCTATAATTCCTCCTATGAAGAGAATTATCCCTATTTTTATTGTACTCACCACTTTCATATTGGCAAATATTAATATCGTTGTCAGTATTGTTCCCGAAGCAACATTCGTCAAAGCCATTGGCAAGGACAAAGTTGATGTTACTGTAATGGTCTTACCAGGCAGTTCGCCACATACCTACGAGCCCAAACCTTCACAGATGAAAGCGGTAGCCAAAGCGCAGCTTTACTTTGCTATCGGCGTAGAATTTGAAAAAACATGGCTGCCCCGATTTAAAGACTTGAATCCAGATATGAAGATCATCGATCTTTCCAAAGGCATCGACAAAATGCCTATGGCTGACCACCATCACGAAACAGAGCACCATGAGGAAAGCGGACTCGACCCGCACATCTGGACTGCACCGGGAAATGTGGCGCGCATTGCACAGCACATTTTCGATGCCCTTGCCTCTGCCGATCCTCAAAACCGTGCCTACTACAAAGCCAACCTCGATGCTTTTCTTGCCAAGGTGAGAGAAACCGACTCCCACATCAGAAACCTTCTTGCTTTACTGCCAAAAGGTACGGCATTTATGGTTTTTCACCCCTCATGGGGCTACTTTGCCAAGGCGTACGGACTCAGACAGCTTCCCATAGAAATTGAGGGTAAAAGCCCAAAACCAAGAGAGCTCATTGCTGTCATCAAAACAGCCCAAAAAGCACATGTACGTGCCATCTTCACACAACCGGAGTTCTCCGATGCCAGTGCGAAGATCATTGCCAAAGAGCTGCACATCCCTGTCATCAAAGTCTCACCGCTGGCTGCGGAGTGGTCGGAAAACCTTGTGCACATCGCCAAGGCGATTGCAGGAGTGCAGTAGCATGGCGGTTATCGAGATCAACGACCTCTCTTTTGCCTATGAGAAAGAGAGTGTATTGGAAAACATAAACCTTACAGTCGAACCCCTTGACTTCCTTGCCATCATCGGTCCAAACGGCGGAGGGAAATCCACCCTCCTCAAGCTGATACTCGGTCTACTCAAACCTACCAAAGGTACCGTACGCGTCTTTGGCGAACCACCTTCCAAACAGCTGCCGCACATCGGTTATGTGCCACAGAATACCAATGTCAATACCGATTTTCCCATCAAAGTCATCGAAGTGGTGCTCATTGGGCATGTAGG
>WGDG01000011.1 GCA_015493425.1 Sulfurovum sp. | reverse complement strand
TTGTGGGGGTGTATGGGATGAATTTCGATTTCATGCCGGAGCTGCGATGGAAATACGGCTATTTTGCCGTCTGGGGGGTCAACCTCATGGTGGCATGGCTGATTTATCGGTGGCTGCGTCAGAAGAAGTGGATATGATAGGGAGAAGAGCGCCAACCAAGGAAGGCTGACTCTCTTGTATCGTGTGTAGAATACGACTTACCAGGTAACGCTGGGAACGGACTCCGGCGCATGTGTTGGCAATCGATATTTGATGTAGCTGAAACCTGCACCAGTGTGACAAGCGTTGCAGGCGCCGACAGCTTTGGCATAGTTTGCAGCGAAGCCATTCCAATCTTTTGCTTTGATGGATTCGTTGAGCGGATCAAGATATGTATGTTCGAAAGCCCGAAGTTCCTCGGCATGCTCAGGTCTCGTGGCTTCTCCAACTTCCTGTATCTCGGTCATCTCTTTGACCTGATACGCTGCCAGTTCCCAGTTAGCGGCTCGTGCAGCATAATAGGCCTTGTAAAACCGGTGGCCATACTCGATCATTACGGTTCCCAAGCCCGGTTGCATATCCGCTATTTGTCCCAAGGTCAAGTTTTTGTTGTGCTTTGTTGGCACCACTTGATCGTTCATGTTTGCCGCGTTGGCACTCATACCACCGAGCAGTGCGATAGCTGCTGCCGATGCCAGTAAAGTCGAAAACGTACTTTTCATCTTAAACTCCTTTTGTTTAGATAATCTAATTATACTAATATGTTAGTTAAGTTAAATTTAAGTTTAAATTAATTTTTGTTAACGTTCATCTATGATTTATTAAATTTTGTTAATATAGATCATGCATATCTTAATTGTAGAAGACGACAAAAAAATCGCTCATTATTCCAAGGAAGGGTTTGAGGAAGAAGGTTTCATAGTCGATTTGGCTTACAGTGGGGAAGAGGGTCTATCGTTTCTGGAGAGCCATACATACGATGCTATTATCTTGGATTGGTTGCTTCCGGGTATCGATGGGGTAGACGTGTGTAAAACAATACGAGATTCCGGATCCACGGTTCCTATTATCATGTTGACAGCCAAAGTTTTTATTGAGGACAGGGTTCTGGGGTTGGACAGTGGCGCGGACGACTATATGTCCAAACCATTTTACTTTGAGGAATTGCTCGCTCGGGTCAAAGCCGTGATACGAAGAGCCTCCTACAAGAGCGATCCCATGATCCACATAGACGACCTGAGTCTCAACACCAATACACGAGAAGTTTCAAGAGGGGGAAACCCGATTGACCTCACCCCAAAAGAATATGCTATTTTGGAACTCCTGGTTCGAAATCGGGGGAAAATTGTCAAACTGAAAAACATCGTCAGAGAACTGTGGGGAGAAGACAATGAAATCAGCAGCAATATTATCAACGTATATTTGCATCATCTGCGACATAAAATCGACAATGGTTATGAGAAGAAATTGATTTCAACGATTCGAAAACATGGATTTAGAATTGATGCCTAAAAGGTCACAATCACTTGAGTTCCTTCACTATGTTCGCTGAAAACTTTTAGTTTGAATTGATGTATTTCTGCGATTTTTTTTACCATGGATAGACCAAGACCATAACCGTTTATTGGTTCTTTTGCAGGAGAGGTTACCCGGTAAAATTCATCAAATATCCTGGGAAGCTTTTGTTTGGGGATGCCCACCCCCTCATCGGTAATCGTCAAAGCTGATTGGGAAAGCGAGAGAGATACTTTTTTGCCTTTTGGAGTAAACTTGATGGCATTATCGATCAGGTTTGCGAACAAAATCTTCAACAATGTTGGTTCGGCCTGTATCAGGGAGTACTCGATGGACTCAATCTCCAGGGTAATACCTTTGCTTTTGGCTACGATGCTGTATTCCTCAAAAGTTTCCAAAAGAATATCATCCAGATGTACGGTTTGAAAGTTCTCCCGGATACCCCTGTTTTGAATCCGGGAGAGCAGGAGAAGTTTTTCGACCATCTCCTGGAGAAGAACGGTTTCACTGTCTATTGAATGTAATGTCTCTTTGTGTTCTTGAAGGGTTTTGTTTTTTTTAAGCGCTACATGTATTTGCAGTCGTAAGGATGTTAAAGGAGTTTTGATCTGATGGGATGCGTTGGAGCTGAAATTTTTGATGTTTTCGTATGATTCGTTCAGTTTAGCGATGAGCTCGTATTTGAAAAGATCCAAAGCTTTGATGGATGCGATGGTGATGACCAATGCTGCAAGCCCCCGAAAAGCCTGTACCGGAAAATGGAAAGCATTCATAAACGTCTGCGTATTGAGCCAGTTTCCCGGGAAATACGATATGGGATCTACAATGATTCCGGAGAAAAGAGCATAAAACACAAAGGCGATTCCAGAAATCTTGAAGTAAAGTTTCAAGCGATTGATGTTTTGAGTTTCTGTAAGGGAATCGCCATAATAATACAGTCCAAGCCCCAGAATCAGGGCACCCCAAAATCCATACGTATAGCGTATAGCTGCATTGATCCCACTCACGGTCGGATGCAAGAAGACCAGGAACAACAATCCCAGCGTCGCAAAAGTGTAAAT
>WGDG01000010.1 GCA_015493425.1 Sulfurovum sp. | reverse complement strand
CCCCTATGCACACATAGAGTAAATTCTCGGCATACAGTAACAGTACTGCCAAACGTTATTATATTGTTTTATAATTCTTATAGAAAAATATTCGCTTTTATTTAAAATATGCTATGCTACAAAAAAGACCTCACAAGGATAATCATGGAAGCATTCAAACGTTATTTTCTCGACACACTCAAATACCGGTATGCCCAGTTTCACGGCAGAGCTTCACGAAGCGAATTTTGGTATTTTATGCTTTTTTATCTGCTTATCGATATCGTTCTGGTATTTATTGACCTGCTGATAGTAGACCCTATGCTCGGTATCACACCGGATCAAGCAGGACAGGGTGGTGTGCTGGAAATTATTTTTGCATTGGCAATGCTGATACCATCCATTGCATTGGCGGTAAGAAGGCTTCACGACATCGGTAAAAGCGGCTGGTGGTACCTGATAGGATTCATCCCCCTTGTCGGGGCATTGGTTCTACTCTATTTTTTCGTACTCGACTCACAGCCGGGCACCAATCAGTATGGACCAAATCCGAAAGGTGTATAACCTATCTTCTCTTTTCGCTATCTTGTAGCAGCGAAACTGACGACAAGTTGCGCAGTAAACCTCAAACAGCTACACATTTTCAGTGGCAGCAAAGAACATTACTTGCTGCCATTACTCTCAGCAGGGGTTACACGGGAACAGAAACGCTTGGCACGTTCCTGATAAGAAAAAAGTGTCGTTCGGGCAAGCTCATCATTGCGCATATTTTTTTTGTAGGTTTCTGCTTTTTGGGTAAAGAGTTTGCACAGGCGCTCGTTTTCAAGTCGCTTTGCCTGCTCTTTTGCTCCGTTATCATTAAAAAAACCGGCTTGTGCAACTGCAATCAGCAATAGTATGCTTACAAAATATCTCATGCCTTATCCTTTTTTTGCATACATTATACAAAAGATAAGTTAACGTAATATTTATTGCTTCTTAAACGTCGCCTTTTCTCCCATGACAGGATAAAAATAGCCATACCCGAAATCTTTATCCACCACAATTTTCGCTTTGGCGATCACGCTGTCCCCGGCTTTGACGTTGGCTTTCGGTGTTGTGAAAACAATGTCATCAGTGAGTTTTTTTTCGCTCCCCGTACCATCTCCAAGATGTACCCAGTCGCGTTTCATGATCTGTTTGGAGACTTTGTAGACTTTCGCCTTAATACGCACTTCCCTGCCCGCAAGCTGCCTGCGGTACCGGTGTACTTCTTCAACCGTATAGAAAGGTTTTTCTCTAAAATCTTTCGTCTGTATTGTTTCTTCGGCCACTTTGATATCTTTGGCAAACATCGCCTTCATGCTTGAAGGTGCTTTGTGCTTTGTCGGAAGATAGACATCATTGGCAAAAACAATTTCATCAAACACTCGTCCAAGGCTCTTGCTTTGAAAATGTTTCATGATGGTACGGGTATCATAGCCGATTGTATCACCTACTTCTACGGGAGCCTTTGCAATGGCTATCCAGCGCTTTGCACCGTTTTCCTCTACGAGTAGGTAGTCATATCCCATCACTTCTTTCTTCTCCAGAATCCTGCCGTAATGAATCTTCGCTTTCTTCTGTACGCTATCTTGTGTTTTGACAGGTGCTGTACCTGCGGCAAAAAGAACCGTTCCGGCAAGTACTGCCGCTGTTGCAATCGTTTTGATCATTGTCTTTCTCCATACTGTGTTGTTCGATATTATAACCCATCGATATTAATAAATCTTTTTTATAGAATAAAATAAGTTTCGTATTACCATTTAGTCTGTAAGATTACTTTCGCAGAACGAATCAAACCGGGAGTACAACAATGAAGAGACTACTATATACGGGATTGTTTGCATGCACACTGCTGCAGGCGGAGCTTTTTACCGATTATTTCAAGGATGGTGTTGTTAAGTCACGCATTGAATACAAAGACGGTACACGTACCCAAACCAGAGAGGGCATAAAACACGGCTTTGAAAAAGTCTACTATAACACAGGGGAACTTGCCTATGAAGTACGCTATGTGGACGGCAAACGCGAAGGTGTCATGAAGTGGTATGACCGTGCGGGCAATCTGCTCGAAACACTGTCATACCAAAACGGTCAGCGCCACGGTGTCAACAGACTCTTCTACAATGATGGTACAAAACGGGCAGAAGTCCACTACACCCATGACAAAAAAGAAGGCATTTACAAAGCGTATTTCAGTACCGGTGAGCTCGCCCTTGAAGTTCCCTACAAAAAAGATAGAAAAGAGGGTATGCAGAAAGAATACTTTCCAAACGGGGCACTCTCTTCAAAGGTTCGCTACATCAACGGCTACAAAGAGGGGAAACAGATATGGTATGACAAAAACGGCAGTATAATCAAAACTGAATCATTCAAAATGGACAGACCTGTTGAAGTAATGAAGAAAATTCAGGCGAAAGAACCTGATGCTACCCAGCATCTGCTTCAAGGACTCGATTTCAACCCAAACCACCACAAAGCCCGATAAAAACGGGCTTTTAAAGTCTATAAACCCTATAGACTTTATGGATAATTTAGCTGCATTCCGACTTTTATATCTTCACCTTATCAACTCCATTACCCCATAATATAAATCACTTTATCTTATGT
>WGDG01000009.1 GCA_015493425.1 Sulfurovum sp. | reverse complement strand
TTATCGGACTGACCAAACCGGTAAACTGGGCAGACTGCCGGTTTGTAATCGACGGTACGGCATACACACCGACAGATGCGAACAACTCCGGATATGCGAGTAAACAGATATGGCTCTATAACGGAACCGGAACAGGTGCAAGTGATTCCTATATTACCTGTGATGATACGATGGATTGTAAACTGGTGCCGTTCAAAGGGTTTTGGGTTGAACTGCATGGACCGACAAAAGGCAAAAGTGTCAAACTTTTGATTCCAAAGGGGGAGTGATGCAAAAACGTACAATACATTACATTGGGCTCTTTTCCCTCCTGCTGCTTTCCTGGTGGATAACCGGTTGTGACAATACCTCAAAGTATGCAAGACAGCCATCTACCGAACCTTCTGCTGCCAAACCTTCTGCGACAGAGACAGTGCGTACCGTGGCGCCAAAGCCCCCACAACAGAAGAGTGCAGCATGGTACATTCGTTTAAAGGTGAAAAATATACAAACCGGTCAGCGTTTTAACGGAGCAAAATTCGGTGTGCTGGATAGGGATGATGCGACACAGATGTATTCACTTAAAGCTTTCGGAAGTATTGGAAGCAGTGGTCTTGATTTGGTATTTCAAGATGAGACGGGCAGTGTCTCCGGAGACCAGCTTGTCTATTACCGGCAGTCTGAAAATGGTGTAAGGCAGGAGTGGCCGTTTACTGTACGTTCAGGGGAGAGCAATGCAACGATAGCTTTACAGATGGAGGGCTTTTATGCACTGACTTCCTATGTTGACAGCGAAGACCGCATACGCTTTACTGAAACGCGTACGATGGATGATCCCGTGTTAAAGCAGATGAAACTTGTCGACAGTGAAACAGGAGAGGAGATTCCTGTAATGAGAAAGGGGAAACCAGTTGTCTATATCTTTGATATGAACGGAAAGCAAACGTATCATTTCAAATGGGTAAAAGAGACTGAGCCCGTACAGATTCCGCTATCAGGCAACCGGGTATTTGCTGCAAAAGCAGGTTTGGAAAAGTGCCGTGTCCGCCAAAGTACAGCTAACGTCTCATCAGGCGTACCATTGAATCGTGATAAGCCCTTTGACATCACCACGCCACCCAAAGCAAAGTAGGAAGTGATGGATACTGAACAAAACAATAGCCAAACACAGAGCCGAAGGGGTTTTCTGAAAAAAACTGTCTACCATGCCCCCGTTCTGTATACGCTTGGATCGTTGCTGAAGCCGACTACAGTGCATGCTGATACTTCCGGCGGTCCTCCGGGGCCTCCGGGAGGTTTGTTTTCCTCACAATCTTCACGCAGTATTAAAAGTCGTTCTAAAAAAAGTATGAAACTGCGTTTTTAAACCCGCTGTACAGTTAAGTGTGCTTAAACTGTGCGACCAGTACAATGACAGGCAAAATAGCAAAGAGGAAGTGTATGGAACATTTTACAAAATCAGAAGATGAGATCGATATTAAAGAGATCTTTTCTGTATTGTTGCGTTATCGGCGTTCCATTCTGTTTGTTACTTTGCTGGTCACTGCCATTTCTGCTTATGTTGCCTATATGAAACCTTCCATATATGAAGCACAGGCACTGCTGAAAATCAAACAGCAGGACAATGGATACTCCGGAGACTTTCTTATGGAAAGTTTTGACGGTTCCAACAGTGATGTGGAAGATGAACTGGTCGTATTCCGAAGCCGTCCCATTGCAAAAGAGGCGTTGAGTACACTCAATCTGGGCACACGTTATTTCCTGCATAAACGCTTCAAAACATATGAATTATATAAAAATACCCCCTTTACGGTGTCCTACTCGTTTCTCGCTCCTGCTGTGTATGGATATACCTTAACACTGATTCCGGTCGATGACAAACATTTTCGTCTGAAACTTGCAGAAAAACACTCTTTTTGGCATACACTGAAAACGCTTTTCTCCGGCAGTAGCGCCTCGAAAAAAACGGCAGTATCGTACGACAAGGTACATCAATACGGAAAGAAAATAGAAACCCCGTGGTTTTCTCTGACCGTAAACCGTCTCTATCCTATGGGAAATGATGAGTATGCCTTCAGCATTGTGCCAAATGCGTGGATGTCACAGTTTATCCAGGGAGGTATCGGGGCGACGACATTGAGCAAATACGGCCGTATTGTTGCATTGACATTTCACGATACTGTACCGCAGCGTGCAGCGGAGATCATCAATGCCGTAGCCCAGGCATATATTGCCAAAAATCTTGAACTGAAATCGGAGGGTGCCAAAAAGAAGCTGCGCTTCATCGATATGCAGCTTGATGTGATAGAAAAAGCCTTGAAAGGCTCGGCACAGAAACTGCAGCATTACAAAGCAGACAACAGTGCCGTCAATCTCTCCGGGAAAGTACAGCTGGTAGCACAAAAACTGAGCGATCTTGAAAGCCGTCTGTATCAGCTTAACATGCAGCTTGATATGGCGGAAAGTATGATGAACCATCTGCAAAAAAGCGGTACTGATGCACTGGCTGCAATGGACTATTCTCCACTTGAAAGTCCGACGCTGAACCGTCTGATGGAGCAGATCGGACAGGTACGTGCCGAGTATGCGAGTATGCTGGTAAACTATACGCCCCGGCATCCGGGCGTCATCAAAAAAGAACGGGAATTGGGCTATTTGAAAAAATCGCTTAAAGAGGCATTGTCTGCACATATTGAGGCACTTAAGCAGCAGAAAGAGAGGCTGCTACAGGAGATCGATACCCAAAAAAGACAGCTGGAAGAGGTACCTGAGCATGAACAGCAGCTCGAACAGCTGACCCGCGGTTTCAGTGTCAATGAAAAAATCTATGCCTTTTTGCTGGAGAAACGGACGGAAACCGCTATTTTGGCTTCCTCAACCATCTCCGGAACACGCATTATAGAAAATGCGGATGTACCTGGGGCTCCTGTTAAACCAAAACGTAAAATGATCGTGCTTGTAGGGTTCATTCTGGGGCTTATTCTTGGAACACTCCAGGCAATGCTGCGCCACTTTTTCGATAACCGTATCAATACGCAAGAAGAGATAGAGCAACTGAGTGATGTCAGTATATACGGCGTATTGCCGCTTGCCAACGGAAGAAAGAATGCCATGGCCTATTATAAAGAAGCCATTCGTTCCCTGTGGATCAATCTTGCATTTGTCAAAAGTACACGGCATGCCAAAGTCATCGCGCTTACGTCTACCATTTCCGGAGAAGGAAAAACATTCACTGCCTTCCACCTGGGACAGACGATTGCCAAAAGCAGTCATCATAAAGTGATTGTCCTTGACATGGACTTGCGAAAACCGACGCTGCATGAAAAATTTGGCATGAAAAACGATGCGGTCGGCATCAGTACGGTACTGAGCGGCCGTTATACAGTGAAAGAGGCGGTGAAAACAACCGATTATGAAAATCTTGATGTGATCTTCAGCGGCTTGAAAGCACCCAACCCGACCCGGCTGATTATGTCCGATGCTTTTGATGCCATGATAGAAACACTTTCTGAAACCTATGCGTATATTCTGATCGATACGCCGCCGGTAGGGATTGTGTCTGATGCACGGAAAATCATGTACAGTGCAGACCTGACCCTTTTCATTCTCAAGGCAGGGGTTTCCAAAAAGGTGTTCCTTCGGGAGATCAACCGTTACAGTGAAGATGACAATATCAATGTCGGTATTGTACTCAATGGGGTAAGCCAGACAAAGTCCTATTACCAAAACGGCTATTATCAGGAAAAATATATGCATGACTATACCCTGCAGCATGAACGGGAGTAACATAGCATGGTTTTTGGGCACCAGGTTGATTTTACAGCATATCCTTTTTTAAACGATACGTCCGGAGGTACCCCTCTGCATCCTCCGATTAGTGTTGCACCAAAGCAGCTGCCGGAGTTTGCATATTGGTCCGATTATTTCCCCCATTCTGCAAAAGAGGTGCGTTATGGCAGCCACATTCCCTTTCCACAGATGAAAGGGAAACAGCATGAGTGGATGCTGGAAGTTTCAGACGTACTGAAACTGGTATGGTTTCCGCACAGCCGTACCATTGGCTATGAAGAAGGGACAACATTTACGCCCGAACAGCTGCGTTTTTGGATCTATCATACCTTTCTTCCTTTGCTGTTTCAGCTGGAGCAGGTCTATCATATGTTTCATGTCGGCAGTGTGGAGGTTGACGGCACAGCCGTGGTCTTTTCTGCGCCTTCTTTTGGAGGGAAGTCGACACTGACCCACTATTTTTTGCAAAGAGGACACAGGCTTTTGGGCGATGATACCCTGGCCATTCACACCGAAAACGACGGCACCTTCCGTGCCGTTGCCTCCTGGCCCTTTGTCCGACCCTATCGACAGCCTGCTGTACTTGGAGATGCTGCTGAAGCATTTGTGACTTCACCGCTGAAAATAGGCGCAGTGTTTGTTTTGAAACAGGTAGAGGGCAATGCAGACATACACATTGCTCCTCTGAAAGGCATTGCAAAATTCAAGGCGCTCCACGCTGCGGACTTTGCACCCATAGGTTTCTTTAAACAAGAGCATTTTGCGTTTCATATGCAGTTTGTGAAGCAGACGCCTCTTTATGAAATAGCGGTACCGCAAAATTTCTCCCGCCTGCCGGAAGTCTATGATGCCATTCAAGATACTTTCCTTTCTTGAATGTAACACTGTGAATAGAAAACAGCCTGCCAGTTTTCTCTTTCGAGATTTTGGTTGAAAAATGTTATAATTACGAGATTATTCTATGCTATAGTAATACACTGAACAATTATGCAAATGCCACACCTGTTGTGAAGCAGGGTCGGAAAGCTATGGGTCTTTTCCCTTTTAAAGATCGCCAGGCTGCCTTAATTTGAATATTGAAAAAAGGGGGCTCTCTTCATGTATAATAAAGAGACACATAAAACCCAACAGGCAAAGTCGCGCCGTAACTTTCTGAAAAAAACAGCCTACGCCGCTCCGACACTGCTGGCACTGGGTACATTGACGAAACCGACAGAAGTAAAAGCGGGGTTTGGCAATCCGCCAAGTGACCCGAATGGCAATGCGTGGCAGTGAGGGGGATCGTATGGAAAAAAATCGTATAAAAGTAATAGTTTTAAGTGTTGTATTTGCTTCAACTTCTCTGTGTGCTGCCAGTTATCCGAATGTACGGGATGATTTTGCTACCGTATCTTATTCCAACAATGACGGAAGTGTTAATTTTAGTAATGACTGGTACGACAGTGAAGATCAGGATCCCACGACAGGACGTATCTGGATAGAAAACGGATATCTGAATTTTCAGAACTTGGACAATGAATATATTTACAGGGGTTTTGATGCGAGCAGCGCAAGCGGTGTTGCCTATTCGATGGAGATCAAAACGGACGGGCTTGAGTCTGAAGCACTGTATGTAGGGTGTTGGGATAATGGTAATAGTCAATGGGTACAACTGCAATCTCTTACGGCTACCAGTGGAAACGGTACGCTGCAGGGCAATTTCCCCGCTGCATGTATTAGTAATGCTTCGTACATAGGTTTCGCATCAGACAGCAGTGGATGGACAACGACAGCCAATGCTTCTATCGGGTATGTCAATTTTGACCTTGTCCCTGATACGGATGGCGACGGAATCGCGGACAATATCGATATTGATGATGATAATGACGGTATTCCGGATGCAGTCGAATGGACTGTTTCTCATACAGGTTTAAGCGGGTTGTGGACCGATGAGGGTAATAATCTGGCCACAGGTAATATCGGAACAACAAATATTG
>WGDG01000008.1 GCA_015493425.1 Sulfurovum sp. | reverse complement strand
CTTCAGGATCGGCTCCAAGACCACAGGGGGACTGGGCAACCTCAAGCCTCTTGGTGAGACGATCACGTATAAGTGTTTTGATGTGACAAGCTATGATTACTACCGGCTCTCATCAAGTCTCAATCAGGACTGGAGTATCTTTGAGGGGATAGAGACCTACAGACACGCGATCGACGACAGCACCTGCTCCGACTACTCCTTCAGGCTCAAACCGGAGAGTTTCTACATCTTCGGCAGCGGTTTCGGGAGAGATTATGGTGGCGACAGCGGAGAGAGAGTCGATCATATCGCCGTCAGAGAGGCTGAGGTCGATTATGATGCCCAAACACTCAAACCCATGCTCCTCATCCCGGCCAGCTCCATCAAAGGCTCCCTCTCTCACCGTACGGCGTTTCATTTCAACAGGTTCAAAGGCATCTTTGCAGACGATCCCGACATAATAGAAAAAAATACAGGCGAAAACAACGCTGCCGTCAAAGCGATCTTCGGAGTCAGGAGCAATATAGACAACAATGGTAACGAAACAGGCCACAAAGGGCACATCTACATCGACGATATTTATATAGAGGAGCATGCAGCTCAGTCGAAAGTGTTTGACCATATCGCCATCGATGATTTTACCTCGGCACCCATAGGCCAAGCCCTGTTCAATGAAGAGACGGTGCATACAGAGAGCATCACCGTATCCATTATCTTGATCTTGGACGAAGGTATCGAACAAAAGTTCAAGAATGCCCTGGATGAGGCCATCGCCGATCTCAAGAGAGGCTGGCTGCCGCTGGGCGGGATGGCGAGCAAGGGGCACGGTGTGTTTATCGAGGAGAAGAAAGAGGAGGTATCCCATGCCTAAGTATACTAACCAAGATGAAGTAATCGCAGTGCTCAATGCACTCAATGGCTACGAGGGCTACGTGCAGTTTTCAAACCGCCAGATTGAAGATAAAGACGTGTTTCGAGACGGTAGCATTCACATAGTCCCTCCCGAGGAAAATGCGCTTCTCTACGAAGCACACTTTTTCTCCCCGACTACGACTACGACTACGGAAAACAGCATCACCGTACGCTACATCAATGGCAGCTGGTATCTCGATGAGACTTCCACTGCCGAAGCAACCGGAGAAGACATTCAATCGTACCAGAGCCACTACGGCGTAGTCAATATGGCGCAGATATGGGAAGCTGTAGAAGATGAAGACAACCATGACTTCAAAGCCCTGAAGCTGTCAAAAGTGGTTTTTGCAGGATTTGACCAAGGAGGCGACTCATGATGCTCTCACCATATTTTTTCGTACCTGTCAATCACGAAGTTTTTTATCCTGATTGGGGCCCAAAAGTAAGCCACGATGTACCCTTTAGTGATGGCGAAAGCGGAGAGATCACAATAGAAGAAAAAAAAAAAAAACCGATCTATATCCGCAACCATGAAGTAGATGAATCTGATGATGGGCTCTACTATGAGGTGACAAAAGACGGAAAGACACACAAGGTCTCTACTGAATTTTGCTATTACCGAAATGTACAAGGAGAGAAAATATACTACATCCCCGGCTCATCGTTTAGAAATATGCTTAGAAATAAGCTGAAAGTTTTATCTTTTGGCGAAATGACAATCGATGAAAAAAAGCATACCAAGAAACTCAAAAAAAGGATAAATCGTTATACAAAAATTGATTATAAATATACGATCAAAGATGCCATACGTCAGAATATTGAGCCAGAGAGTTTGGATTTAGTACAAACAATCTTTGGCGCGTCCAAAAACAATGGTGCGTTATCACTGAAAGGGAGGGTTACCGTCTCCCATCTTCGAGCTACCGAGTATTACGAGTCAAACAAAATAGAACAAGAGATCTTGGGTGAACCCAAAGAGACATATTTCCCCAATTATATTAAACAAACCCATTTGAAACAAAAAAGAGAAAAAGTAATATCCTACAAAGATCTTATGGCAGATGATGCTGAGATCTCCGGATGGAAATTCTATCCACTACAAAAGGGGATAGGAACCAATCCACCAACCACAAAAAACAGTGATAGTGCCACGCAATTTCGTCCACTTGAAGCTAAAACAAAATTCACAGGCAAGATAAGATATCACAATCTTCGAAAAGCGGAAATAGGAGCATTGCTAAGTGCCCTTACGTTTCATGGTCAATCAGATACACATCATCACAATATCGGGATGGCCAAGCCTCTTGGATATGGTGAAATTAGTCTTGAGATCAAGCACATTCATTCTGAGCACAACAATAAAGACAACGTCGGATTGTTACAATCAAATATCAATGACTATCTCAAAGCTTTCGAGACCGAGATGAATGAATGGTGCCAACAGCATTGCAATTCAACTTGGAAAGGCACAGAACAGTATAAAGAACTGATGGCCATTTTTGAAACCCAAAAAGTCTTAACAATTCCAAACGGCAGAAAACATTTATACCCTTTGCTTCAAAAACCTACCGGAAATTTCCGTCACGATGGCAAAGAAATAAAAATAAATGAATTTGAAAAAGCAAAAAAAGACAAAGAATACCTCAGACTCTACAGTGAGCTCTTCGCCTCCGCACCCAAGCAAAAGAGCACCCACGCGACAAGCCCCACCCCAACGCCACAACCTGTCAACACATCCAAGATTTCCAACAAAAAGATGAACACATTGCTCGACCCCATATGGAAAAGAGAGCTTGACATCAAATTCCAAAAAAACCAGTTTGTGCGATACAAAGAGAATCAAACCGATAGACTACCATCGTTTGTGGTGGAGGCTTATAGAAAGTTTGAACAACAACCACAATGGAAGGAGATCACCGATGAACTCTACCGTTTTTACAAAGGAGAATTGTCCGAAGCAAAAAGGGTAGCCCTCTACGATCGCATCGAGGAAACGCTCTCATGAGCAAAGCCATCATCACCCTGCTTGGCTTGGTGCGGCACACCGCCCAAAAGCCGCTCTCATCAGAGGAACCATCCCGCACCATCACCATCCCCAAACAAAAAGAAGACATGGCACGCTACTACTACAGCGACGCTCTTGGAAAAAAATTTCCTCCACTCAAGCAAGATGTGTACATCAATATGCTGCCTCTGATACTGGAAAATTTTGATGGGTACGAGAAGGTATGTGTCTATACCCAAACAGCGCTCAAGGTACAACAGGCGCTTTTGGAGCATCATCATATAGACTTCGATATCGAAAAAAACGGCTTGTTTGTCTCGGAAAACTCCAATGATGACAAAGCACAGTTTGGCTACATCCTCAACACCATCAACCAGACTATGGATGCGTATGAGCGTGTCATCATCGATCTGACACACGGGTTTCGGCATGTACCTATCCTCGCTATGATCGATCTGATCATGCAACATATCCAGAATCCGCACAAAATTGAGGCGATTCTCTTTGGCAAAGAGATCACACCTCAAAAAGAATACGAGATCATTGATCTGGTGGAGTATCTGGAGCTTGCTACTCTTTCCTACATGCTCTCAACGTTTGAGCAAAACTACACCGTATCAAGTCGTTTTGTTTTCAAAAACAAACGCTACAATCATATCGCCAAACAGCTTGGTTTGTTTTCGTATCATATCCTCTCCAACTCCCTTAAACCGTTGATAGAAGGTGAGCTCATTGAGAAACTTGCGGATGAGTTATCTGCCTTGGCTACAGAAACGGAGATAGAACATTTCAACACCTACATCACCGATATCATTGAGCACTTGCTTGAGATCCGATCCCTCAAGGAGCATGAAGAGTGGCAGAGGTTTCATGCCCTCTCGAGGATCATGGCACACAGAGGCTACCTGCTCAATGCTATTACACTGCTCTCCGAGGCGGTAGGCTTGTACTGCCTGTCTGCCATCGAGACGTTTTCGGATGATATTCACGAACACATTGAGATATTCAGGGGCTACATCGCCGAGGGGAGAGAACCTGCGCATCGGTATTCTTTTTATGCGCTGACCAGTCAGTCGAAAAACATTGTCAAGCACCGAAAGGATTTCAAAGGCTCCTACTTATTCAAAACGAAAGATTTTGACCCAAAACGAAGCATCATCGAGAGACTTGATGCGCTCGGTGTGGAGGCGTTCCAGACATTTATCATCGAGATGGATAACTTCAGAAACAACATGGCACACGGCAACAGCAGTGATGTCGTCCTGGATGTCAAGGAGCGATACCATACGATGCTTGCGTCGTTTGAACGTTTTTGCATCGAAGAGGATATATTGAATCCCAAAACGAAAAAATAGTGCGCTTATTCAGGGTATACTTGTAAAAACATAAAGGAGACGAGATGGACTTTAATATTACGACACTGACACTGAATGATGTAGTTGAGGGGTTGTTTATTGGGACGTTGTACGATGTCTTCAAGCTGCTGCTGGCACTCATTTTTCTCAAATTCCTCTATGAGAAGTTTTATATGCAGCGCAAGTGGGGGGGCTGGAAGATCAAGGTACTGAACTCAGCCGACAAGGAATTCGAGGGTACCGAGAGGGTACTGACCCCATCAAAAGCAAGAGCGATTCTGGAGGATGACGGGGAGTTTTCTATCTATGTCAAGGGGATCGTCGCCTCGACAAACAGTTGGCTCAATGTCGACATCGCCTCCAAAAAAGCCAAAAAGATAGAGCTGGTCAAAAGAGACGATATCCAAAGAGTGATTTGCATCGATCTGGCTAATAACCGACCCCCAAAACCATCGGTAAAGTTCAGCAAAAAGACACAGGAGCAGATCGACCACATAGAGTCCATGATCCGGGAGCTGAAAGAAGAGATTCATCAGGATACATAATGTACCTCCTTATCCCCTACGACATCGCCGACGACAAGCGCAGACGGGTCGTAGAGAAGATCCTCGCTTCACATGGCAGGCGGGTCAACTACTCTGTCTTTGAGATAGAGACCACTCCGGCCAAATTTCGCAAGATCATCAAGGTACTTGAGGCCAACAGTGACCCGAGAGACGATCATATCCGAGTATATGTGCTGGGCAAGGAGAGTTTGAAGAAGTCATTTGTGCTGCACAGCCGTGATGGAGTGTTTGACCATGAAGTCCTCTATCTTTAGCAAGTCCTTCGAAGAGATTTTTACCACACCTCGCCTCCTCTATGAGCTCTCGCAGCTGGTACCCAGACCCAAAGATTACGCGCAAGTACAGCAGGAGATACGGGCGGGGGATTTTTTTGATCCTGCGCCCAAGCAGAGTTTTTCTCTCCCCAAAAGCAACGGCGAGTTTAGACAGATCACTCTCTCAAGCACCAAGACAAAGGTCATCCAGAAGGTTTTGGCGGCAGAGCTCGGGTATGTCATGCATTTTTCCGATAGGAGCTATGCCTTTCGCAAAGGCAAATCCCCCTACAAGGCAGTAATGCGTGTACGTGATACTCTGAGGCGGTACAGCCACATCGCCAAAGCAGACATCCATGCCTTTTTTGACTCGATCGATCATGAGATACTCATCCAAAAGCTCACCGGCATCATCCAGGACAAAAAAATCATCCAGCTCATCGCTTATTATCTCTCAAAGGGTTCTCTGAGCAAGAACCAATGGATAGACAAAAGTGAAGGGGTATACCAGGGAGATGTCCTTTCGCCTCTGCTTTCAAACATTTATCTGAATGATTTTGACTTTTATCTGGAAGATCAGGGCATTATGTTTGTACGTTATGCGGATGATATGCTGTTTTTCGGTCATACTCAGGAGGAAGTCTCGCGTGCAAGAAAAACAGCCTCAATTTATCTGGAGAAAATCGGGCTGAAATTCAACCTCCAAAAAACATATCTTAGCGACATAGACAAGGGGTTCGAATATCTGGGTATCTCTTTTGTGGGAAATCGGCTCAGCATTGATACCGCAAAGCTGGGTAGAAAAATAGAAAAACTCAAAAAAGAGACCCAAAGACTCAGTCTGGAAGATACCGTAAAAAAACTCAACCAAAAGGTAACAGGCTTCAGAAACTACTATGCCAAGCTTATTGATGATAATTCCCAGATACGGCTGCTGCAACATGCCCTGGAGGATGTGGTTGTGGAAAAGATCATCCATGCCAAGCAACACAAATTTCTCAATTCAAAAACCCAAATCAGAACACTGCTGGAACCTCTCGAGGGGTACGAAGTCGCACACCATAGACGCTGGATCGATCGCCTCATCTCTCAGGCTTATGCCGAGCTTGCCGCACAGTCACCACTCTCCTCCGCGCGAAAGCGTGTATCCAGTGAGAAGCGAACTTACCTGCAGCATCAGATAAAGTCTTCAGAGATCGTCGTTTCTGAGGTGGGGGCGTTTCTGGGATTTTCGCGAGGCAAGATCAAGGTGAAAGTCAAAGGCAAAATCATGATGGAGGCCCCCATCAATCGCATTAAGCGAATCCTGCTGCTTAACAAACAGTCCTCCCTCTCGACTTACCTGATCTATGAGTGTGCCAAGCGCAAGATCGACATTGACTTCATCGATCATGCCAGTCCGTATGCGATGTTAACATACTATCATCATGTCTCCCCAACACTACACATGGCGCAGCTCAAAACATATTTTTCTTCCAGAGGATTGGCGTATGCCAAGGAGGTAGTGCTCACCAAATCACGCAATCAGATCAACCTCATCAAATACCTGAACAGGCGACGAAAAAACCCTCGACTCGCAGAGAGGATAGAGACCATGCAAACACTCTATCAGCGGATAAAAAAAGCCAAAGACAAAAAAGCCCTCATGGGTGTGGAGGGGAGTATATCGGTGCAGTATTGGGCTGCTTTTGGGGAGGTGCTGGGGATAGACGGCTTTGTCCGCACGCACCAAAACTCTCACGATGAGATCAATCAGGCCCTCAACTACGGCTATGCCATCCTCTACAACCGCGTGCAATCAGCCCTCATACACGAGGGGCTCAATCTGTACTATCCGCTGTATCACTCTGTGCAGTCGAACAAGCCCACACTTGTCTACGATATGGTGGAGGCATTCAGGCAGCCTGTCGTCGACAGAGAGATCCTCGCACTACTCAATCGCGGACAGAAACTCACACAGAGCAACGGCAGGCTCAGCAAAGCCAGTATCAAACTCATCGTTCAGAACGTTCAGGAGCGTCTGGCCACACCCACACCCAGCAGATATGGCAAATCCCCACTCTACAACATCATCGGGTTTCAGATGAATCACCTCAAGCGTTCACTGCTGGATGGGAGTACATACAAGGGCTTTGTCAACAAATATTAGCCCAAATGATGTACGCACTTTATCGTTAAGTTATTTTTAAGCTGATGAAACGAAATATGCCATATATTGGCAAGTGTGACTCAAATCCTATCTGCACTCTTTTTTGCGCCTTGCTAACCAATGAGGATATTTTGTCATCAATGCACGCACATTTAGTTTTTCTTAAGGATACTATAGCCATTTTTTCGATATTTTCGATATGTCAAATTTGAAAAAGTGCGTATATGTATCCTCAAAGATATTTTTCATAGAGATGTACGTACTTTTTGGGAGGCTTCGAGTGCCTTTTTAGGGCATTGTTAAACAAAACATGCTACAATTAGTCTGTATCGAAGGGTACATATACGCACTTTGCGCGATGCTCCTTGACATCGCATTGTTATGTTGATGAGATAAGAGCAAAACACCATTCCTTGGGAAGTCTTCACAGGGATAGCCCGCCATAGGGCATTAAAACGTTGATCCTCCACCACCATTACTCTCTACCCCGCACCCGTGGGCGTGTCTTCACAGGGATAGCCCGCCATAGGGCATTAAAACACCACAGGTGTGAATTCATGATCAAATCCATCCGGTGTCTTCACAGGGATAGCCCGCCATAGGGCATTAAAACTTTGTAGGGTTATTTTTTACCCCCGCAAAAGTCTTGTCTTCACAGGGATAGCCCGCCATAGGGCATTAAAACACAACTCCTTCCCGATATTTTTCGGGATCATGCAGACTTGTCTTCACAGGGATAGCCCGCCATAGGGCATTAAAACGAGATATCATGGACACTAAAAACTTCCATCCCTCTGTCTTCACAGGGATAGCCCGCCATAGGGC
>WGDG01000007.1 GCA_015493425.1 Sulfurovum sp. | reverse complement strand
GGCATACTTCTCTCTACGGAGTAGAACCGGATCAAATGTTCCTGGGGATGCTGATGCAGCCTGAACTCTATCAGGATGTACCGATGATCAAAATTGGCCACAAGAAGATCGCACTCGATCTTGGTTTGCCTGAAAATACAAAATATGCTAAGTTCACCGACTTTTTTGACAAAAAGACCAATGCCTACAAACTTTTCGATGCGGTGACTGCGGCAAGCCGTAAGAAGCCTCTTGAAAAGACGCAGTACGACAAGGAGCTTCTCAAAATCGATGAACGTCTAAATGTTACCTATATGACCTACCAGGGGACGCTACTGCGTATCTATCCGGTACCTAATGACAAAAATAACAAGTGGGTATCACCTATGGAGGCAATGAAAACCTTCCCTGAAAAGCAGAAAAAAGAGGTACAGATGACCATCTCTGCCTATTTTGCACTGGTTGCCAATGCACTTAAAACTGGTGAATGGGACAAAGCAGATCTTGCAATCGATGCAATTAAAAAATACCAAAAAACGTATGGTGCTGCAGTCATGCCAAGTGCCAGACATATCAAGGTAGAGATCTGGTATAACAAACTGGGACTCTTCAGTAAGCTGGTTCCGCTCTATCTGCTGCTGGGTATCACACTGTTGATCTTCGCTTTTATCAATGTACTCAAGCCCAGCTTCTCTATGAAGTGGGTGATGCGTATTGCATGGGCAGTTTTGATTTTTGGCTTTACACTGCATATTATCGGTATGGGAATCCGCTGGTACATTGCCGGCCATGCCCCATGGTCGAACGCCTATGAGTCGATCATATTCATCGCTGCGGCAACGGTACTTGCGGGGATCATCCTGGCACGAAAATCACCGTTTGCACTGGCGGGTACGGCACTGCTGGCGGGTATCACGATGGCAGTGGCACATATGAACTTCATCAACCCAGAGATCACCAATCTGGTTCCTGTACTGAAATCCTATTGGCTGATGATCCACGTAGCGACCATTATCTCCGGAGACGGTTTCCTGGGGCTTGGCTCCATCCTTTCGCTGTTGGTGCTTATTCTCTTTGTTATGAGAGGCAAAGAGGGAAATCCTAACATCGACCGCTCTATCAAAGAGCTGACAAACCTCTCAGAAATGGGACTCATCATCGGTCTGATGCTACTGACGGTGGGTAACTTTCTTGGCGGTGTCTGGGCGAACGAGAGCTGGGGACGCTACTGGGGCTGGGACTCCAAAGAGACCTGGGCGGCTGTGACCATCCTGATCTATGCTGGAGTACTGCATATGCGTTTTATTCCAAAGCTCAACGATACGTTCATCTACAACGTCGCGGCAACCTGGGCCTACTCGACAGTGCTGATGACATACTTCGGTGTCAATTACTACCTCTCAGGACTCCACTCCTATGCGGCAGGTGACCCTGTGCCCATTCCGATGTGGGTCTACTACGCCATTGCCGGTCTCTTCATCCTGACCGTGCTGGCAGCGCGCAACCGCCATCTCAAAAAGAAAACCGCATAACCAAAGGCTGCTCCCGCAGCCTTTCCCAACAACTATCACTCTCCACTATCACTAAGCCCCCGGTTAACTTCGGTTTGACTTTCTGATGTATAATAGCTTCAATGAACTTTTACGCCAAAGGAGTGGTATGAAGCGTCTGTCTCTGACAGTGCTAATGTTAGGTAGCACATTGCATGCAGACTGGAGTGATACACTGCTTAAAAAAAGTAGTGCTCTCTACGATGAAACACGCGAAAAGACAATTCAAATCTACAAAGATACACTCCAGAGCAAACCACTCAACCATGAAGAGATGCGCAAGCAGCGCCTCAACAATGCCTGGGATGGTGTGGTCGGCCAACTCAAAGAGGGAACGGAATACATAGATGAGCTGAAACAGGCTCCTGACTCCGCCTGGATAGGCAAAGACAAAGAAGATATCAGAGAAGACCTCAATGCGCTCTTTGACCAGATCGTCAAGGGGCTTGTCGGCGGCGATCTGATGGCCTACAAAGAGCAGATGGCCGACCTTAAATCCAAGATTGCCCAAAACAATGAAGATATCCTCAGTTACCGCGAAAAGCGCATCGGCGCGCCGGAGTCAAGTACACTCTATACGACCAAGTCGGAATATGACAAAAAAATAGCAGAAGCAAAAGCAGAAAATAAAATATTGCAAAATAAAATACGCATTATTAAAAAACAGCTGAGGCAGAACTTTGCAGATATTGGGGTTAAACTGAGTGATGCACAGGTCGATGTACTGCTGACACGGGTAGATGGTGATGATATTATTCAGATTTCATTGATGATGGATACACTCAAGTACATTACACAGCAGATTTTGCACCTGATGCAGGAGAGCAAAGAGGAACTGACCCAGGCCAAGCGTTACTATGGTATGCATGAGGTACTGCTGGAATTGGTGGTCTACATTCAGCAAAAGTACATCGACAAGGTTAACAACGTTTATCTGCCAAAGATCGACAAGATCATCGATGACTCCAAAAATATGATGGTGCTTACGCAGCGCCTTAGAGCCAATGAAGAGGATGCCAAACGCTCAGCGGTCTATGCGCACAACCTTAAAGCGCAGGCGTTGACACTGAAGGTGGCACAGCAGTACCGCGAAGACCTTGTACGCTCACGTGACAGAATGATAGAAGCGCAGAAGGTTGCAAGAGCCAACTTGATGCTCTCCAAAAATACGTATGAGACAGTTTCGCTGAGTGCGGATCTGTATGATCTTATTTCCGAGAGCCAGCAAATGTTCGCTGAAGTGAGCAAGATACAGGTACCCCAAATTGTACCGTTTCAAAATCTGCAAATTCAGCAGAAGTATCAGGAGCTGACCAATCAGCTGAAGTAGGGTTATTTACCCTCCAAAATGCGTTTGATCGCTTCGGAACACACCGTAAGCCCCACCGCACCCGTAACGGCGACGCATGACCCCTTCTCGACGCATTTTGCCTGCTCTGAAGAGAAGACAACGGTGAAGTTACGGTCGAACTTTGCCTTTTTCAGTTCGTTGCGTATCTTGCGTGCCAGCGCATCCCCATGCGTTTTCCATATGGAAGCGACCTCTATTTTGCTGGTATCGTAGCGCTTCGCCGCCCCCAGTGCCATAATCAATTTCTTATAACACTTCTTTGCTACTTCTATTTTCACTTTGGTCGTATCGGCTGCATCGATGACAATGTCGTATGGGTCAAAATCGAACCCCTGCACCCATGCCACATCCATACGCTGATGGATCGTCTTGATGCCGGGGTAGAGCTGTGCAAGCCGCTCAACCTTGACCTCTCCCACCGCTTCTGAGCCGATCTGCCGGTTCTGGTTGGTTTCGTCATACACATCGAAGTCCAGGATGGTAATGTCTTTCACTCCGGAGCGGTAGAGACAGTCGAGCGCATAAGAGCCTACACCACCCACACCCAATATCAGAATCTTGGCTTGTTGGAGTTTTTCGAAGTTCTCTTCGCCAAAGAGGAGTTCGCAACGCTGAAAACGCATCGGTTTCCTTTTTCTGTTTTTTTCTATGTTATCTTATCGTGTTTGGCTCAAAATGGAATTAGAGGTGAAAAATATGTTAGCATCTCTTTTAGCACAAGTCTCCTTTAAGTCAATTACAGTAATATAAATTACAGTAACATAAATTACAATATAAGGTTTCATCTCATGAAGTTTTACAACAGAGACAAAGAATTAGCCTATTTGAGAAAGATTGGTGAAGATGCCGGACACGCTTCACGTATGACGGTCATTGTAGGCCGAAGACGGATCGGAAAAACGAAACTTCTCAAAGAAGCTTATGTAAAAAGGGTCTATCTCTTTGTCTCAAGAAAAAATGAAGCGCTGCTGTGTGAAGAGTTTGTCACTATTGTGCAGCATGAACTCAATGTCAATATTTTCGGTACCTTCAGCAGATTCCATGAGCTCTTTGCCTATCTTATGGAGCTTTCCAAAACCATACCTTTCACCCTTGTCATCGATGAGTTTCAGGAGTTTTTGCACATCAATGATACCGTCTATGCCGATATGCAAAATATTTGGGACAGCTACAAAGATGCAGGCAAGATGAATCTGGTACTGAGCGGGTCGATCTACTCTCTGATGAAAAAGATATTCGAAGATAGAAAAGAGCCTCTTTTCGGTCGTGCCAATCATAAGATACACCTTAAACCTTTTAGCGTAAAGACGCTCGAAGAGATCATGCAAGACAACCATCCCGCTTACAGTAATGAAGATCTGCTCTCTTTTTACATTTTGACCGGTGGTGTCGCCAAATATGTGGAACTCTTTGTAGACAGCCAAGCTTTTACACGTGAAACCCAGTTGGATCTGATCTTTGACGAAAACTCACTCTTTATCGACGAGGGGAAAAACCTGCTCATCGAGGAGTTTGGCAAAGAGTACACCACCTATTTTTCCATACTCTCGCTTATTGCCTCCTCCAAAACATCGCGTTCGGAGATGGAAAGCATACTGAGGAAAAATATCGGCGGCTATCTGGACAGGCTGGAGAACGAATATACCATCATCAAAAAGGTCAAGCCTATCTTCGCCAAAGAGGGCAGCCGTACACTCAAATACGAGATCATAGACAACTTTTTTCACTTCTGGTTTCGCTTTATCTATAAACATCGTTCTGCCATTGAGATAGAGAACTACGCTTATGTCAAATCTATTGTCCAAAGAGACTTCGCGACCTACAGTGGCAGGTTTCTGGAAAAGTACTTTATAGAAAGGCTGAAAGCTTCCGGAGCATTCTCTGCCATAGGTACCTACTGGGAAAAAGGGAACCAAAACGAAATAGACATCGTCGCGGTAAATGACGACGAAAAAAAGATGCTTATTGCGGAAGTGAAACGTAACCCTGACAAGATCGATTTGGCACTGTTGGAGAAAAAAGCGCAGAAGCTGATTCAAAAGCATCAGGGCTATACAGTAATGTATAAGGGGTATTCGTTGGAAGATATGTGTAAGGAGAAGCTGTTATAAGTGTTGGATCGTACATCTTATCAATCTTTTTCCATCCACTCCTGCAACACAGCTATCTCATTATGCGCCGTCATATCAAGCTGTACGGGGGTAATGGAGACATAGCCGTCGTTGACCGCTTCGAAGTCGGTGGTGTGGCCGGGGGTGTCCATCCAGCCGAGTTCGGGCAGGCCTATCCAGTAGTACTCCTTGCCTCTGGGATTGTAGTGTACTTCGGCGTTATGGGCGTAGAGGCGGTTGCCTGCGCGGGTGACCTTGAAGCCTTTACACTCTTGCTCAGCAATGGGAGGGATGTTGATGTTGAGGAACTTGCGCGGGGGCAGGGGGAAGCTGCCTGCAAAGATCTTCTCCACCAGTGTGGCAATGCTTTTTTGTGCCAGCGTGTAGCCAAACTCGTCGATGCTTTTGCCGTGTTCGGCGTAGACCTGTGAGATGGCGATGCCGGGGATGCCCTGCAGTACCGCTTCCATGGCAGCCGAAGCGGTACCGGAATAGGTGATGTCCTCTCCCATGTTCGAGCCGATGTTGATACCGGAGATGACAATATCGGGCTTGTGCTCTTTGAAGAGTTTGTTGAGTGCCAGAAAGACACAGTCAGAAGGTGTGCCGTCATCGAGTTTGTAGAAGCCTGGCTCAAGCTCTATAAAGTGGAGCGGGCGGGTGAGTGTCAGGGAGTGTCCACAGGCGGACTTTTCGCTGCTTGGGGCGACGACAGAGACTTCACCGAGGGGACGCATTGCTTCAATGAGTGCTTTAAGTCCTTCCGATTCGAAACCATCGTCATTGGTGATAAGTATCTTTTTCATTGTCGTATAATACCTTACTGCTTTGTTGGTTTGCATTATAACCTTTTTGCTATAATACCTCCAACCAATTTGAACAAAGGATATATCGTGCAAAAAGAGCCGATGCTGCGTGAAACCTATGTCAAGCTCTCCGAAGAGCTTGAAAACCTGAAGACTAATGAAAGAGGCAAGATCGCCAAAGTCATTGATGAAGCCAGAGAGCTGGGTGACCTCAAAGAGAATGCCGAGTACCATGCTGCCAAAGAAAGACAGGGACTGATGGAAGCGCGCATTTCCGAACTGACCGACATCATTGGCCGTGCACAGGTGGTCGACCCCTCCACGCTGGCGCATGAACGTGTCAGTTTCGGATCAACGGTCTGTCTGACCTGTCAGGAGAGCGGTGAAGAGCTCAAGTACACCATTGTTGGCAGTATGGAAGCACAGCCTGAAAAGGGGCTCATCTCTTTCCAGTCACCGATGGCCAGAGCGCTGATAGGCAAGGAAGAGGGTGATGAAGTG
>WGDG01000006.1 GCA_015493425.1 Sulfurovum sp. | reverse complement strand
TTCTCAGACCGGGTGACGGTGTTATCCACAGCTGGCTCAACCGTATGTGTCTGCCTGACACAGTCGGTACAGGTGGAGATTCCCATACACGTTTCCCTATCGGTATCAGCTTCCCTGCCGGTTCCGGACTGGTTGCTTTTGCAGCAGTTACAGGAATGATGCCTCTGACCATGCCGGAATCTGTTCTGGTTAAATTCAAAGGTGAAATGCAGTCGGGTATCACCCTGCGTGACCTGGTCAATGCCATTCCGTATCAGGCGATCAAAGAGGGACTGCTGACAGTCGAGAAGAAAGGGAAGAAAAACATCTTTGCAGGACGTATCCTTGAGATCGAAGGGCTTGAGACACTCAAGTGTGAGCAGGCGTTCGAACTCTCGGATGCATCTGCAGAGCGTTCTGCGGCGGCGTGTACGGTCAAGCTGGACAAAGAGCCTATCATTGAATACCTCGAGTCCAATATTGTACTGATCGAAGAGCTGATCGAAAAAGGATATGAGGACAAGGCGACACTCAAAAGACGTGCCGACAAGATGAGAGAGTGGATCAAGAATCCTGAATTGCTCGAGCGTGATGAAGATGCACAGTATGCGGCGGTTATTGAGATCGACCTCAATGAGATCACCGAGCCGATTCTGGCATGTCCAAACGATCCGGACGATGTTGCAACACTCTCCGAGATTCTTGCAGATGAGAAGAGACCGAAGAACATTGATGAAGTATTTGTCGGTTCATGTATGACCAATATCGGTCTTTTCCGTGCTGTGGGTGAAGTACTGAAGGGTGAAGGTGCCGTGAAGGCGAGAACCTGGATCGCACCGCCAACCAAAATGGATGAGAAAGAGCTGATCGAAGAGGGATACTTCGCTATCTTTGGTGCGGCAGGTGCACGAACGGAGATTCCGGGATGTTCTCTGTGTATGGGTAACCAGGCACGTGTTGCAGACAATGCGACTGTATTCTCCACATCTACAAGAAACTTTGACAACCGTCTTGGTAAAGGAGCACAGGTCTATCTTGGTTCTGCAGAAATGGCAGCCGTTGCTGCACTGCTTGGACGCCTCCCGACAAAAGAGGAGTACCTCGAGATCGTGAACAAGAAGATCACTCCTGAAAACAGAGACAGTGTCTACAAATATCTCAATTTCAACAAAGTCTCAAAAGAGGCGCTTGACGCAATGGTCGGATAAAACCATTGCGCTTCGACTGCACACCTCTTTGGGGTGTGGTACTATTCTTCTCCAATTCCTTTCTTTTTTCTTTTCAAACTTCGGATTAACAAACTGTGACTATAATATCACTATATTATTTGCATAGGAGAGAAGAATGAGACATGTATGGATAAAGGCACTTATGACAGGTGTTTTGCTACTGAGTATCAACGGTTGTGTACAGACAAACGACATAGAAGTCGAGAGTGTTAATAATACAAAGGTGAACCTGAAAGCTTATAAGACATACCAGTTCCTTGAGGACAGCGGCATAGTTAAAGAAGATAAGAACGGTAAACTGGAACGTTCCGATTCTGAAGTGGCTGCGCTGGTTGAAGAGATCATCAACGAGCAGCTGCAAAAACACGGGAAAAAGCCTACCGCCAAAGATCCTGACTTCCTGGTCGCCTATGTCGGGGGCAGCAACAAAGAGGCTATTGAATCAAAAGTGAATGCAGAAGGTAAGCAGATTATCGAGAAAAAGCCGGCTGCTGCACTGCTGATCATGCTTGTCGATGCAGATACGGGTGACATTCTGCGTATTGCAACGGCAGAGGGTGATTTCAAGAATTTACCGCTTGAGAAGAAGAGAGAACGTATCGAGTATGCAGTGAAAAAAATGTTTGCAGGGATTTAACGAGTATGTCTAAAACGCCGCTTCGTGTCCTACATTTCAGTGACATCCATGTAGGTGCGCTGGTGCGTCATATGCACTGGAAGCGCTGGTTCAGCAAACGTGGGATAGGAGCCATCAACCTGCTGCGCGGCCGTGCAAAGTACTTTGACGAGGTCGAAGAGAAGATGGCCGCCATGGTACGTTTCAAGGAAGCGCAGAAGATCGATCTGGTTATTAACACGGGAGATTATACGGCACTGGGGTTGGAACATGAGCTGCGGCTTGCACGCGAACTGGTTGATCCCATGATGCATCCGCCGCAGCGCTATGTGACCGTGCCGGGTAATCATGACATCTACGTACATGAAGGCAACAGTCACTACCGCTTCAGTGAACAGTTCTGTTCGGTGCTTCAAAATGATCTTCCCGAGTACTGTGCCGGCGGCCACTATCCTCTGGTAAGGCTTGTGGGGGATGATGTTGCTGTTATCGCACTCAACAGTGCCAAGCCAAATCCCTGGCCATGGCGTTCTGACGGGCATATTCCAAACAGTCAGCTTGCCTCTTTTGAAAAACTGCTTGAAGACGAACGTATCAAGGGGCGTTTTCTTTTTGTCATCACCCACTATGCTCCACGCCTTGCCAATGGTAAACCGGATAAAAAACTGCACGGTCTGCACAATGCTGATGATTTTCTCAGGGCATGCAGTCCCATTAAAAACGGTGCAATTCTCTTTGGACACATTCACCGCACCTACCACGTCGATGTTCCTGAAACCAACATTCCGCTCTACTGTGCGGGCAGCGCAACGATGGAAGGCTTTGAAGGTGCATGGATCTATGAACTTTCAGAAGGAAAGATGGTAGCAAAACGTGTGTACTGGAATGGAGAAGCATACAGTTTAGAGCCGCTGTGTATTGTTAAGAATGACTGAGGTATACTGATATATCCAAACCTGAAAGGAAGAAGATGAAGAAGATTGTACTGATAGCACTGATAGGTGCGGGACTGCTGGCGATGAACGGCTGCGAGAAGAAGAGCCCTGTAGAGAACGCTTCGGTTAAACAGACTGCCAAAGAGACAACATCGGCAGTGAAAAAAGATGCACAAAATATGATGAAGTGCCAGACCGGTAAATGCGGGCAGGGTAAGTGCGGCGGAAAATAGGCACTTCTTTTTGAATCTTCCATAAACCCGGGATGGTGCTCTGCCGCCCGGTACCACTCCACCAATACCCCCCCCAACTTGGCAAATCTTTCTCTATACACACTCTCTGCACGTAAACGTATTAGAATGAAAAAAAAGAGAAAGGATTCATTATGGATGCAGCAGATACCATGCACAGTAAAGAGGGGCATCATACCCATAAGAAAGAGAGTGGCCATGCGGCAATGGGGCATATGCATCATATGGAAGAGATGAAACAGCGTTTTATTGTTTCGACGATACTGAGCATACCTGTGCTCCTCTTCTCTCCGACGATCCAGCAATGGTTCAGTTTTGATATAGATTTTCCCTATCGCGAATTTGTGGTATTTCTTTTTGCCACGATCATTTACTTCTATGGCGGAAAACCGTTTCTTGTCATGACCGTCAGCGAGATACGGTCGAAAAAACCGGGCATGATGACACTGATTTCCATGGCAATCAGTGTTGCTTATTTCTACTCTGTCATGACCCTCTTCATGCCGGGTGGCAAAGCGTTCTTCTGGGAGCTGGCAACACTGATAGACATTATGCTGATTGGCCACTATATTGAAGCCAAAAGTGTCCTTGGCGCGGCAGATGCCCTGGAAGACCTTGTCAAGATGATGCCCAAACAAGCGATGCGGATCAAAAGCGATGGTGTCCTTGAAGCCGTTGATGTGTCGCAGCTGCGTATCGATGATATTATTCTTGTACGCCCCGGAGAGAGTATACCTGCCGACGGTGTGGTGGAAGAGGGTGAGAGCATGGTGGATGAGGCGCTGCTTACCGGTGAATCGAAACCGGTCTACAAGGCGCCCGGCAGCGAAGTATTTATGGGAAGTATCAACCTCGACGGTGCACTGCGCATACGTATTACAAAGGAGGGAAGCGACAGTTATCTTTCCCAGGTGATCGCTTTGGTCAAAGAGGCACAGCAGAGCCGTTCCAAGACGCAGGATCTTGCCAATCGTGCGGCTGGGTGGCTCTTTTATGCCGCGGTTGCCACGGGAGCAGTTACCTTTGCTGTCTGGGCTGCCATTGCTTCCCCTATGGATGCCGTGCTGCGTGCCGTCACGGTGCTGATCATCGCCTGTCCCCATGCCCTGGGGCTTGCCGTACCGCTGGTTGTCGCCATTTCCACTTCTCTGGGAGCCACAAAAGGGATACTGATTCGAAACCGTCAGGCGTTCGAAACCCTCAGAGAGATCGATGCGATCTGTTTTGACAAAACCGGTACCATCACAGAGGGGCACCTTGCTGTCAGCAAAGCGGTGGCGCTGACAGATGAAAAAGAGATGCTTTCACTTGCACGTTCCATTGAGGAGAATTCCGAACATATCATTGCGCAGGCTATCGTTGACTATGCCAAAGAGAAGGGGACGAGGGTCTATGAGGTCGAATCATTTACATCATTTCCCGGTATCGGTGCGGAAGCGACCATTGGCGGCCACTTGGTGATGGTCGGTGGACCGCAGCTGCTGCGTAAAGAGGCATTGGAGATACCGTCTGAAATGAAAGCCTATGAGAAGAGCAGCGCTACAAAGGTATGGGTGGTTGTTGACCACAGGATTGTCGGGCTCTTTCTGCTTGATGATACAATACGTAAGACCTCGAAGCGTGCTATAGCGAGACTGAAGGCACTTGGTATAGAGACATGGATGCTTACCGGAGACAATGAAGCGGTTGCAGCATCGGTAGCACAAATAAGCGGTGTGGATCACTATCGTGCAGGTCTGCTGCCAGATGAGAAGCTCAAAGCGATCAAAGCGATCAAGGAAGCAGGGAAAGTTGTCGCCATGGTTGGAGACGGTGTCAATGATGCGCCGGCTCTGCTGACAGCCGACATCGGTATTGCCATTGGAGCCGGTACGGATATTGCAATTGAGAGTGCCGATATCATTCTGACACAGAGCGATCTGGAGAGTGTGGCGGATGCGGTGACACTTTCGAAGGCGACGTACCGAAAGATGAAAGAGAACCTCTGGTGGGCTGCGGGCTATAACATTGTTGCCATTCCTCTTGCAGCAGGGGTGCTCGCCAAATGGGGTATCATCATAGACCCGGCTGTGGGTGCCGTGCTGATGTCAGCCAGTACCGTGATCGTTGCCTTGAATGCACAGCTGCTCAAATCTGCCTTCAATCGGAAGCAAGCAGTGCAGTAACCGGCTTATTGAACGCCTACACAGATGACACGGTACTTTTTGTGCCGGTTATCGACAAAATATCTCCCCAGATCGAAATCGAAATACCACGCCTCTTTGTCCCCGTCTTTGGTAGAAGACCAGTAGATGACCTCTTGTATGTTTTTGAAAGCATGCTTGACCGTCACACTGCGGCGTGAGAGTTCAAGCAGTGAGCGCATCTCCTCTTTTGTCGGCAGACGCCAATTTGTATAGCCCAAATAGTCAAGCTTCTCACAGGTCTTGACGGCTTCGTCATAGGTCATGGGCGGAAAAGGCTTGGCGTCGTAGTAGATTTTGTGATGCTTCTTGTCCAGAACAATCTTTTTTTGATCGTCTCGTACAAAGTTTTTGTCCACATGGGTATTGTCGTCACTGCGGTCGTAGGCAAAATGAAAATCGGGCCAGAAACCACCGTAAAGCAGTGGTGCAATGAGAAGAAATATGAAAAAACAGCGACGCATTGTGCACTCCTTTTTTCAGGAGTATAGCACAGATGAGGTGTTCTGTACAAGTTTAGAAGTGGTACTGCAGGTAGACGGTGTTGTAGTTGCTGCCGCCTTTGAAGTGGCCGTACTCCGAGGCACTTTCAAATACGGCAGAGCGGTGGTGGATGCCGTAGCCGAGCCAAAGTTTTTCGACATTTTTACCGAAGATATCTCCCATATTCATATCGACAGAAAAGTCCAGATACTGCAGCAGTTTGCTCGACTTTTCACCCGGATCCATATCGACATCTTCGATGTAGGTGGTGTTGGTGATGTAGGAGATGCCTGTACCTACGCCAAGACGCACTCTCCATGGAAGCGGAATAGTGTAGTAGGCTTTCATCGCTGCGACAACTTCGTAACTGTTCTTCTGTACTTGGGAAGTTTGGTGCCATACGATGCCTGGTGTGAAGTAGATGGAGATGGGCAGATTGAAAAAGGTGTCTGAAACAGGGTGTCCGTAAAAGAGAGAGATCATACGGTTTTCAAAATCGTCGTGGGTTACATTGCCGACAAAGATCTCTCCCAGATTCGATACTGTGGCAAAGCCATAGGCAAGCCTTATATATGGTCTGCTTTTCAGTGATGGTTCCAATGGTTGATTTTTATCATTTTTAAAGGCAAATCCAAGCCAGAATTCATCCTGTCTGCTCTCGCTGACATAGGGGCTTTTTTTCGCTTCTGAGTTCAAAAATTTTGTCTGTGCCTTGCCGTAAAGATAAAAATTGCTTGCAAGGTGATACCACACATCCAGACCAAGAGAGAGATCAACACCGGCTCCAAGATTATGAGTGGGCTCTGTATCTATGGCTCCAAGCCCGTAATAGTAGGTATTAAAGCCGCTGTTCTTGTAGGTTGCCTGTGCGTAGGGAATACAGTCGAAATCTCCCCAGCCGTAAGAGTACTGGTAGTAGAGGTTGGCGTAAAAGTTGTTGTGCATATCGGTCATCGCTTCAATCTGGGCGTAGTTGCCTTTGTCAAAGCTGTAGCGCAGCTGCACTCCCGGGTCATAGCCGTCAAGCTGATAGACATTCTGATGCGCTTCGGGAATATCTGCCATACGCAGTTTGGTAATGGCCGCAATGGAGAAGGCATCGGTCAGAGGGGCACGGTAACCAATCTCTGTGCCATCCATATAAAAGTGTTCACCTTCAAAATAGAGCAGGTGTATGAAACTGGATGTATTTTCACCGTTTGTCTGTGCAAACGGTGCCGCATACGGGACATTGGTGCTTCGAACCGCCGCACCAGCGCCCCATGCCGTAGCAGGAAATCCCTTCTCTATAGTAGTCTCTTCAGCATGAAGGCAGGAGAGTATAAAAAGGGTAGAACAAAGTATAAAAGATTTTTTCATAGGTGTCGCTTCCAGGGTTGATAGAAACAGTATTATAGTCAATTCATATTAACTTTTGTCATACTTTTGTGCATATAGTAAGGTATGGTATGAAAAAAGTGCTATGATACTTTTAGCGTAGTGATAATGTATGTTTCTGGTGACCATTTCTGGAAAATTCATGAGAACGACCTCATAAGAAACGGAGATTGCGGACGGTTAGAGTGACTCAAAAAGCTCAAGGAACTGTTCGGGGATACGGCTGATCTTTCCATGATCCATGTAAACTAGTAAAATAGTCATAGAAAAGAGTTTCTGTTCTCCCAGCCATACTTCCTGCAGGAGTGTCGTGCTGCTGCGTTTAAGTTCCACAAGACGGCTTTTTACTTCAAGCAGATCACCAAGCTTCGCACTTCCCAAAAAATCTGCAT
>WGDG01000005.1 GCA_015493425.1 Sulfurovum sp. | reverse complement strand
CGATGCCGAATTCTTCTGCAATGGCAGCACGTGCCAGTTTCAGCAATACTTCTCTTTTATCCATTTCAATCCTCCTTGGTAAATGCTATGCTTGTATAGCCGACCACCTGTGACGTATCACCGCTGGCATCTGCACTCGTCCGGTAGTCAAGAATATGCGGTTTGAGCCCTTTATGCCGTGCCGCGATCAGCATTGCTTCCACACCGGTCTTGCCGCACGCTTCACACCCCTGATGAAGCTCGGACGGATCGAGATTCATCACTGCATCCAGACAGATACTGTCAAGCTGTTTGGCTTTTTCAATGTCATAATAGTGGCTCAGATCAGTACTGATGACCACGGCTGTCTCTTCATCGTCCAGCAGAAAGTCGATTATCTCTGCGATCTTTTCTGGTGACGCATCACCGTAGACAAGTTCCACAACACTCACATCGGGCATATAGTACTTGATAAAAGGCATCTGCACCTCTGTACTGTGCTCATGGTGCGCATCAGGAACGAAACTGACACCAAATTCTTTCTCCAGTGTTTTTACCAGTGCTTTGTCTACCGGCAGTATACCAAACGGTGTTTCATAACTGTCATAATCTGCAACGGAAACCCCCTTGAGGTAAACGCGATGGCTTGGCCCTATCACCACAACACGTTTGAGCTTCTGTTGCGCCAGAATGCGCAGTACTACATTGGCGGTAAATCCGCTGTAGACATACCCTGCATGCGGCACAATAACCGCACGCGTTTTAAGTGCCAAAAGCTGTGCCATATCTGCATGCCGATCCAGCAATGCATTGTAATGTTCTATCATTTTTTCAATTTCTGTACCGCTTGCCGGGTAGAACTGTCCGGCAACGGCTGTTTCTCTTACACTCATTTCCATACTCCTTCTATGATGCTGCTGCAAACGGGGCAGCTTCCGTCTTCGTTAACCCTGTTCTCAATCTGCCCATATCCGTTACGTGCTATAAGGATCGTATCACAGTGGTGACAGCGTGTCGGCGAATCTTGACCCACATTGCCAAGGTAGATATATTTAAGTCCTGCTTTTTCGCCAATCGTCTGTGCACGCTTCAGTGTCGCCAATGCTGTTGCCTGATGATCTTTCATTTTGTAGTTGGGGTAAAATGCACTCAAATGCCACGGTACATGCTTGCCAAGATCATTGGCAATGAATGATGCCATCTCTTCAAGGTCTTTGTCACTGTCATTTTCGCCTTCAATAAGCAGCGTGGTCACCTCTACCCATACACCGTTTTTCACAAGACGTCTGAGAGTATCTTTTACCTCTTCAAGCCCGCCTTTGAGTACCTTTTTGTAGTACTTGTCATCCCAGCTTTTAAGGTCAATGTTGGCTGCATCGACCCATGTCGCCATATCATCGACCATCTCTTTACTCTCAAAGCCGTTACTGACAAAAATATTCTTGATACCCTTCTCCTTGGCGATCAGTCCTATATCTTTGGCATAGGGGTAAAAGATGGTGGGCTCGTTGTAGGTATAGGCAATAGACTTCGCCCCATGCTCGATGGCAAGCTGTACCATCTGTTCCGGTGAGACCTCAATGTTCTCATTGACCTCTTTACTCTGTGAAATGTCCCAGTTTTGGCAGAAGGGGCACTTAAAGTTGCACCCTACCGTCCCAAACGAGAGTACCTTTGAATTAGGCAGCAGATGATAGAGCGGTTTCTTCTCAACCGGGTCTACATGTACGGCAATGGGATACCCGTAAACCAGTGTCTTGAGTTTTCCTTCAACATTCTGGTTTACACCGCAAATGCCGACCTGTCCCTCTTTGAGCTGACAACTGTGCCGGCAGAGGTTACAGACGATCTTCCCGTTCTCTTTCGGGGTATAATATTCAAATCCTGGATGATATGTCATGGTTACACCTTTATAGTCATTGACTAAAGTTTATTTCATTATATCACTAAGCTTTGCAAATGTCAAATTTTTTTGTATACTCGCACGATAACGCATAGAGGACAACAGTATGAAACTTCTCGTCTCGGCACTCGAACCCTCCTCCAACCTCCATCTTCGCGAAGTACTCAAACATCTTGATGATGTCGAACTGACAGGTATTTTTGATGAAACCATCTCTGAAGGAACACCGCTGCATGACATCAGCCAGATGGCCATTATGGGTGTGGTCGACGCAGTAAAAAAACTGCCATGGTTTTTCAGCGTTGCCGACGAAATGGTCACACTTGCCAAAGATGCGGACAAGGTACTGCTGATGGACGGTTCGGGCTTTAATTTGCCATTGGCAAAAAAGATCAAAGCCGCCTATCCGGACAAAGAGATTATTTACTACATTCTCCCGCAAATCTGGGCAAGCCGACCTGGCCGTGCAGCCAAGCTGGAGCGTTACTGTGACAGACTCCTGGGCATACTGCCTTTTGAAACCGGCTACTACCCCCACAAAAAAGCAGAATATGTCGGCCATCCGCTCCTCGATGAGATTACAACCTTCTACGAGGCAAAAGAGGGAACCCTCACCTTTCTTCCCGGCAGCAGAAGCGGCGAGATCAAACGGCTGCTGCCGCATTTCAGGGCAGTACGAGAACAGCTTCCTGACAAAGAGGCACTGCTGGTCATCCCGCCAAGCTTTTCGGATGAGAAGATTGCAGAACTTTACGGAGACATCTCCATGTTCACCATCAGCCGAAATACCCATGAAGCACTGGCTGCTTCGGAATTTGCTTTTATCTGTTCAGGTACTGCAACACTCGAAGCGGCACTCATCGGTACTCCCTTTACCCTTGCCTACATTGCCAAAAAACTTGACTTTTTCATCGGCACAAAGGTTCTGGGTATCAAGCAGGTAGGTCTTGCCAATATCATCCTCTCCCGAAGCGGAGAAAGTCCCCTTCACAACGAATTGCTCCAGGAAAATGTCACGGTTGACAATCTGCTTGCAGAATACTACAATACCGACCGAAAAAAATTCGCTGACAAAGCCCAAGCCCTCAAAACCTATCTGGGTCACGGAAGCAGCGAAAATGTTGCAAAGATCATTATGCAACCGTAGGGTGTTGTCCCCCGACAACACCACAATATCAATCTTTTAAAAGGTGTTGTGAGAATACAACACCGTATACTTTGAAAAAGGAAAAACTTGTTAGTTCACATCTGCTGCGCCGTCGACAGCCACTACTTTCTCCAAAAACTGCAAAAAGACTACCCTGACGAGAAACTGGTAGGCTTTTTCTACGACCCCAATATACACCCCTACTCCGAATATTATCTACGACTGCTCGATGTCAAACGAAGCTGTAAAATGCTTGGCATCGAACTGATCGAGGGGGAATATGACACCGAAGCGTGGCTTGAGGCAGTACGGGGATTGGAGCATGAGCCCGAAAAAGGGGCACGCTGTGCAGTCTGCTTTGATCGGCGCTTTGAGGTGAGTGCGAAAAAGGCGGCTGAACTTGGTGAAAAAACCTTCACCTCCACCCTGCTGACCTCTCCCAAAAAGTCACTCAAACAACTCAAAACTGCCGGGGATGCTCTTGCAGCGAGGGAAGGTATTTCCTTCGTTGCACCCGACTACCGCAAGGCTTCCGGCACACAGGAGCAGAACATTCTTGCCAAAGAGGATCAACTCTACAGACAAGACTACTGCGGCTGCCTTTTTGGCTTGACCATGCAGCGTGAGCAGCAGCAGAAACTTGCGGATGAACTCTTCGTTCCTCTCTCCGGACAGATTCAGCCGGAATCGATAGAGGCACGGATTGCCCTCTATGAAAAACGGTGGGAACTTGAAGAGCAAGGCGTTACCTACCGCATTGTCAAGCAGCGTTTTCTCAACTGGCGGCTGAAGTTTGCGACACTCAAAGTGCGTAAAGCAGTAGTGCCGGCACATATTCTTCCCTACTCCACACTCAGAGGCACCTATACCAGAGGCAAAATTGAATATGCCACAGGGGTGTTGCACCATATGAGCCGGGATGAGGTCAAATTTGTCACAATTGACGATTATAACGATCTGCTTGGAACAGACTTCACAGATGTGATGCAGCTCATATTTGCACCGCCTCCATTTGAACAAGAGGTGGCACTGCGCAGCATACTAGGACTTGACCCATACGACCTTTCAGCCATTATTATCGTCAAAACCGTACCGGAAAACAAGATCGAACTGATGCTTGATACCGAAACCTACAGTGATGTCAAAGAGGTGCTTCTTCCCACCCCTTCGTAAGCCGGCCGCCTAATCGTATTTTTACCGTTCTTACGATAAAATAAGCGAATTTTATACGATAAAGGTTTGACCGTGCTATATAATGTTGTTGATATTCAAAATATTCTTCCACACCGCTACCCGTTTCTGCTTGTTGACCGTATCACAGCGCTTACTGCAGGCGAATACATTGAAGGGTACAAAAACGTTTCCATCTCCGAACCTGTGTTTCAGGGACATTTTCCCGGACATCCCATCTACCCCGGTGTCATGATCATTGAGGGTATGGCGCAGGCAGGCGGTGTACTGGCATTCAAAAGTATGGACAACGCTTCCCAGGAAGAGATAGAGAATAAAGTCGTTTACTTCATGAGCATTGACAAGGCAAAGTTCCGCTCTCCTGTCACTCCGGGTGATCAGCTTGTCTACAAGATCACTGTCATTAAAAACAAAGGTGCTATCTGGCAGCTTGATGCAAAAGCCTACGTTGACGACAAGCTTGTTGCCCAGGCAGAGCTCAAAGCAATGATCGTGGACAAGTAGGCTGTTGATGTCAACTATTCATCCAACCGCCATCATCGAAGAGGGTGCCGCCCTTGGTGAAAATGTCACCGTCGGTCCCTATGTCACTATCGGTGCCAATGTCAAGATCGGTGACGGTACAACCATCGCTGCACATGCCCATATTGAAGGCTTTACGACTATAGGAAAGCGCAACCGTATCTTCTCCTATGCTGCAGTAGGTACCATCCCTCAGGATCTCAAGTTTGACGGAGAGGAGAGTGAACTGATCATCGGTGATGATAATACCATCCGTGAATTTACGCTGCTCAACCCCGGTACCAAAGGCGGCGGCATGGTTACCAAGATCGGCAACCATAACCTTCTCATGGGATATGTACACCTTGGACACGATGTCATTCTTGGAGACCACTGTATCCTTGCCAACGGTGCGACACTGGCAGGGCACGTAGAGCTCGGCAACCACGTCGTTATCGGCGGCCTGACCCCCATCCATCAGTTTGTCCACATTGGAGACTATGCCATGATAGGCGGTGCCAGTGCCGTAGCCCAGGACATCCCTCCGTTTTGTCTTGCAGAAGGCAACCGTGCTGTACTCAGAGGGTTGAACCTTACCGGTTTAAGACGCAAAATAGAACGGGAAGAGATCAATGCGCTCAAGAGTGCCTATCGTGAACTCTTTGAGCAGGGAAAACCACTTCAGGAAGTGGCTCAGGAGCTTTTCGAAACCAGCGAATCTCCTTATGTCAAGTCCCTCTGCATGTTCATCAAAACATCCAAACGCGGCATCCCGTTTACCAGAAAATAGTATAATAGATAATTAAATAAAAGAGGAAATATATATGTCACATAAAGCTTGCAGTTTCTGTTCTGCCCCAGAAAGTGAAGAGAATCCACTGATTGCCGGAGAGAATGCATACATCTGCTCCAACTGTGTGATCTCTGCCTACAAAATCCTTTTCGGAGAAGAAGAGGAACAGGAAACAGCATACGACGACACTGCACAGATTCTCTATACACCCAAAGAGATCTACGCAATGCTTGATGAGTACGTCATCGGTCAAGACAATGCAAAAAAGACACTCGCTGTTGCTGTCTACAACCATTACAAACGTATTTTCAGAAATATCGAAGAAGACGATACACAGCTTGCCAAATCAAATGTCCTGCTCATCGGTCCTACCGGGTCCGGGAAAACGCTGCTGGCACAGACCATTGCACGCTTTCTCAACGTACCCATCGCTATTGCTGATGCTACCAACCTTACTGAAGCAGGATATGTCGGTGAAGATGTCGAGAACATTCTTACCAAACTGCTTATGGCAGCCGACGGCGACCCGAAACGTGCCGAACAGGGTATTGTCTTCATTGACGAAATCGATAAAATCGCACGTATGGGCGAAAACCGTTCCATTACCCGTGATGTTTCCGGGGAAGGTGTACAGCAGGCACTGCTCAAACTGATCGAAGGTTCTGTGGTCAATATTCCGCCAAAAGGCGGCAGAAAACACCCCAATCAGGATTTCATCCAAATTGATACATCCAATATCCTCTTCATCTGCGGCGGGGCATTCGACGGTCTCAATGACATTCTCAAACGCAGACTGGGTGCCAATGTACTGGGCTTTGGACAGAAGAAGCGCTCCAAAAAAGAAGAGGAAAATCTGCTGCCTATGGTAGAAGCCGATGACCTGGTCACATACGGACTTATCCCTGAGCTGATCGGACGGCTGCACGTTATCGCCACACTGAATGAGATCACACTTGAGGATATGGTACGTATTCTTGTTGAGCCAAAGAACTCCCTGGTCAAACAGTACCAGAAACTCTTCGAAATAGACAATGTAAAACTGACCTTTGAACAGGAGGCACTCGAAAAGATCGCCCAAAAAGCATTGGACAGAAAGACAGGTGCCCGGGGTCTGCGCTCCATCATGGAAGAGATACTGCTTGACATCATGTACGAACTGCCTGAACTTTCCGGTTATGAGGTAGTCATTACTCCCGATGTTGTTGAAAACGGCGCAAAACCGCTCTACATCAAAGATAAAAAGTCAGCATAGAAAAAGGAAGATATGATGTTCAAAAAATTCTTGGGAATGTTCTCCAACGATCTTGCCATTGACCTGGGAACAGCGAACACGCTCGTACTGGTTAAAGGACAGGGAATCAGTATCAACGAACCTTCCGTTGTTGCTATTCAGTATGACAAACATGGACAGCAGCGTATACTGGCTGTCGGACAGGAAGCAAAAGATATGGTCGGTAAAACACCGGGCAACATCCGTGCGATCCGCCCCATGAAAGACGGTGTTATTGCTGATTTTGAAGTAACCGAAATGATGATCCGCTACTTTATTGAAAAAGCGCACAAACGCAAAGGCTTCTTCTCTCCTCGTATTATTATCTGTGTACCCTACGGACTGACACAGGTCGAACGCCGTGCCGTGAAAGACTCTGCCGAAAATGCCGGTGCACGCTATGTTTACCTCATTGAAGAGCCTATGGCAGCAGCGATCGGTGCCGGTATACCGGTCAAAGACCCTAACGGAAACCTCGTTGTAGACATCGGGGGAGGTACCACTGAGATCGGTGTTACCTCACTTGGCGGTCTGGTACAGAGTAAATCCATCCGTATTGCCGGAGACCACATAGACCAGGCCATTGTCGACTATGTCAAGAAAAACTTCAACCTGCTTATTGGGGAACGTGTCGCGGAAGAGCTCAAGATCAAGATCGGTACAGCCATACCCCTTGAAGAAGAACTGGTCACGACGGTTCGAGGTAGAGACCAGGTAGAAGGCAGCCTCACCTCCATTGAGATCACTTCCGAGCATATCCGCTCTGCAATGAAAGACTCCATTGAAGAGATTGCCGAAGCACTCAAAGATGTACTCGAACACACACCGCCGGAACTTGCCGGTGATATTGTCGAAAACGGTATTGTTCTCACCGGTGGCGGTGCATTGATCCGCGGTTTGGACAAATATCTTTCCGATATTGTGAAGCTCCCTGTCTATATTGCCGAAGATCCTCTGCTCGCAGTAGCCAAAGGTACAGGAAAAGCGCTTGACGAGATAGATATCCTACAGCAAATGGCATATGAAGACTAGAATCTTCATTATTATTATACTCCTGCTCATTCTGGGAGTACTTCTGACACGAAATGATGAGCGTATCACCGATACGCTTCTCAACGTCGTCAACCCTATCAAACAGAACTATAAGGCCTTGACCCGGGATATTGAAGACAAGGGTCACAGCTACCTCTTTCAAAAAGAATCGATTGAAAAATTAAGTAAAGAGAATCGTGTACTGCGCAAGAGACTTCTGGCACAGACCCATTACATTAGACAGGTCAAAGATATCTATAAAGTACTGCCAAGGCTCAGCAAACTGCCTTACCGCAATATTGCACTGACCTCGACAATATCCTACGTGAAACTTAACACTTTCTCCCAAATTATTCTCACAAAACCCAAAGAACTCAAAGAGAAAAAACTCTACGGACTGATGCAAGACAGCGTAGTTGCCGGCATTGCCAAACTCAAACACAATCAGCTTTACGGGTATCTGACATCCGATCCGATGTGCCGTTTTGCCGTTTTTGTCGGAGATGAGCAGGCACCCGGTATTGCCATGGGCTTAAGAAAAAATTTAATGATCGTCAAATTTATTCCAAAATGGCATAAAATCAAAGTGGGTGACCCGGTTGAAACTTCAGGACTGGACAATATCTTTTTTCAGGGACTTCCCGTCGGTATTGTCACCAAAGTAGAAACCCAAAGTGCCTACAAGGTTGCCTATATCAAAACCTATGCTGACCTTTATCATCCGAATGTCTTTTTCCTTATCACCGATCCGAGAACAACACTGACAGAAAACTTTGATGCAAATGCCACCACATTTGCCGACATTTGTCCCAAAACACCTGTTACAGTACATGATCAGAACATCTCAGCACTTTCGGATGCCCTTCCTATGGTCGAACAGAATGAAACAACACCGAAAATACCGGAAATTTCCAGTATTCCAAGCCGTATTGACCAAACCCAGGAAGAGGTTGTAGAGCCGGAAATCCCTGCCGAAGCACCTCCGGTTGAACCAAAACCAAAACCTGTCACAAAAAAAATAAAACGGAAAAAAAAGGTCTACCGCAGTCTCGATCTCTTCTAAGTATCAAACCCCAAGTCGCCCTGTTTTAAGGGCGGTTTTTACCCTTTTGTAGTATAATCTTAAACTAAAAATAAAGGGCCTTTCTCCATGCCAAAACGCGAAGATATCAAAACCATTCTCCTTATCGGATCAGGACCTATCGTCATCGGACAGGCCTGTGAATTCGACTATTCCGGAACACAGGCGGCCAAAACGCTCAAAGAGCTTGGTTACCGTGTTGTCCTCATCAACTCCAACCCCGCTACCATTATGACCGATCCTGAATTTGCACACAGAACCTATATTGAACCGATCAATGAAGAGGTCATTGCCAAGATTATCGAGAAAGAGAATGTCGATGCCATTTTACCGACAATGGGTGGACAGACAGCACTTAACGTTGCCATGAGTATGCATGAAAAGGGTATGCTTGAAAACGTAGAATTCCTCGGGGCCAATCCTGCTGCCATCAAAAAGGGTGAAGACAGACAAGCTTTTAAAGAAGCGATGATAAAAATCGGCATGGATCTGCCCATTTCACGCTATGCCTACTCCATGGATGAAGCACTTGAAGCCGCCAAAGAGATCGGGTTCCCTATGATCATTCGTGCGTCTTATACCCTTGCCGGAGGCGGTTCAGGCGTTGCCTATAATATGGATGAGTTCAAAGAGATTGTTCAAGGGGGGCTGGAAGCTTCGCCTATTTCCGAAATTCTTATTGAAGAGTCACTGCTTGGATGGAAAGAGTACGAAATGGAGGTTATCCGTGACCGTGAAGACAACTGTATTATTGTCTGCTCCATCGAAAACTTCGACCCCATGGGCGTTCATACCGGAGACTCTATTACCATTGCACCCGCGTTGACACTGACAGACAAAGAGTACCAGCGTATGCGTGACGCCTCCTTTGCCATTCTCCGTGAAGTGGGTGTCGATACAGGCGGATCGAACGTACAGTTTTCCATCAACCCTGACACCGGCCGCATGATCGTCATTGAAATGAACCCAAGGGTCAGCCGTTCGTCTGCACTTGCATCCAAAGCGACCGGTTACCCTATTGCAAAAGTTGCAACACTGCTTGCCGTCGGATACACACTCGATGAGATCACCAATGATATTACCGGTACGCCTGCTTCATTTGAACCGGTCATCGACTACATCGTCACCAAGCTGCCGCGCTTTACCTTCGAAAAGTTCCCGCTTGCAGACTCCACACTCACCACTGCCATGAAGTCCGTGGGAGAAGTCATGAGCATGGGAAGAACCTTCAAAGAGTCTTTCCAGAAAGCACTTTGTTCCCTTGAAACAGGTCTTATCGGATTTAACCCCGTGAAGTGTGATGAAGAAACACTGGTACGTGAAATCCGCCGCCCCAATGCAGAACGTATGCTATATGTGTATGAAGGACTGCGCCGCGGTATGAGTGTCGATGAGATTTTTGAACTCTGTAAAATAGACCGCTGGTTCCTCTACCAGCTTGAAGCGCTGGTTGAAACAGAAAAAGCAATGGATGTCTCACTGCTGACCAACGCAAAACTTTTGCGTAGTGTCAAAGCCGACGGTTTCTCCGATGCCATGATCGCCGAGATCATCAATAAAAAAGACGGCCTGTCACTGACAGAGAACGACATCTATAACGCCAGAGAAAAACTCGGTATCAAGCTCGAGTACAACGAGGTCGACACCTGTGCCGCAGAGTTCAAAGCACTTACACCGTATCTTTACTCCACAACCAATATTACAGAGCTTCCACAAAACCGTGCTTCTTCACAGTCCGATGAGAAAAAAGTACTTGTTATTGGCGGCGGTCCAAACAGAATCGGTCAGGGAATCGAGTTTGACTACTGCTGTGTCCATGCGGCATTCGCACTGGAAGATATGGGTATCAAGTCGATCATGTACAACTGTAACCCTGAAACTGTTTCAACCGACTATGACACCTCTGATATTCTCTACTTCGAGCCTATCGATTTCGAACATGTCCGTAATGTCATTGAGACAGAGAATCCTGACGGTGTCATTGTCCACTTTGGCGGACAGACGCCGCTGAAACTTGCCAAAAATCTTACGGCTATCGGTGCGAAGATCAGCGGTACCTCTGCCAAAGTCATTGACCTTGCCGAAGACCGTGAACTCTTCAGCAACTTCATCAAAGAGCTTGGACTCAAACAGCCTGACAACGGTACGGCATTTGCCAAAGATGAAGCGATGGCCATCGCTAACCGTATCGGATACCCGGTACTCATCCGCCCAAGTTTTGTACTTGGCGGACGCGGTATGCGAACCGTGTACAATGACGCAGAACTGCGCGAATACCTTGAAGAAGCAGTCAGTGTCTCCAATGAAGCGCCGGTTCTCATTGACAAATTCCTCGACAATGCCATTGAGCTCGATGTCGATGCCATCTGTGACGG
>WGDG01000004.1 GCA_015493425.1 Sulfurovum sp. | reverse complement strand
TGGGCTGTACAGGTAGGGGTGAGTCCTGACGGGACAAGGGTACTCTTTGGAAGTGATTTTGGTGATGTAAATGCTATTATAGATACCTATCATGTCAGTGTGCCAGCACCCTAAACGATACTGAGGCGTGTGTTTTGCCTACTGGTCGCAGAAAGAAGAGGAGAAGAGCTTCTCAAAGGCTTTGACTGTAAGGGGTTTGGAGCAGAAGTATCCCTGATACTGTTCACATTCCATCTGTTTGAGATACTGCAGCTGTTGTTCATCCTCAACCCCCTCTGCCACAACTGCAAGGTGCAGCTCTTTGGCAATACTGATGATCATTTTGACGAATGACTGGTTTTTCTGTGTTGTCAGGTCATCAATAAAGCTCTTGTCGATTTTGAGTGTATCGAACGGTATCTGTTTGAGGTAGGAGAGTGATGAGTACCCTGTACCGAAATCATCAAGCGATAGGGTGATGCCCATTGCCTTGATCTGTTCGAGAATCACCAGTTTCTCCTCAAACTGTTCCATCAGGACAGATTCGGTTAGTTCAATATCGAGTTTGGATGGGTCAATCTTACTGACGGCATTTTTCAGATAAGGCAGGAAGTTGTCATCGTTAAGCTGGATACCGGAGATATTGATGGAGAGCTTCATATCTCTCAACGGTGTCTCCTGCCACGCCTGTAGCTGCCGTACCGCCTCATCGATGATCCATCTGCCCAGGGGGATGATGAGGCCGCTCTCTTCGGCAATGGGAATCAGGGCATCGGGGTAGACCATCCCGTCACTGGGGTCATCGAGACGGATCAGTCCCTCACAGCCTACAATGCGGTTGGTATGTATGTCTATTTTTGGCTGGTAGTGGAGGCTGAAATATCCTTCATCCAGTGCATAGCGGATAGTACGTTGCATATGAATTTTTTGCTGTATGATCTTATTGAGGTGCTCGGTAAAGAAATAGAAGTTGTTCTTGCCAAGTTCTTTGGCCTTGTACATGGCAATATCGGCATTTTTCAGCAATGTTGAAACATCTTCGCCGTCTTTGGGGTAGATGGTGACCCCGATACTGCAGGTAATATGGTATTTGGTCTCATTAAGCACAATAGGTTTGTTCAGTTCCGACTGGATACGCTGGATTACTTCAAGAATGTGCTCGTTGTTTCTGATCTCCGGAAGAATGATGACAAACTCGTCTCCTCCAAGCCTTGAAACGATATCATTGTTCCGTATGGCATGCAGTAGGCGTTGCGATACCTCCATGAGTATTTTATCTCCAAATTCATGGCCATGGATGTCGTTGAATGTTTTGAAGTTGTCGAGATCGAGAAAAAGCAGTGCAAATTCAGCATGCGAACGGCTATGTGAACTGATAAGCCAATTGATCTTCTCTGTCATGCTCAAACGGTTGTAGAGGCCGCTCAAGGGGTCAGTGGTGGAGAGGGTGTAAAGCTCCTGCTGCTCTTTCCGAAGCCGTTCGAATGTCAATTTCAATGAGTATCGTATACTTTCAAGTTCAGAAATAAGGAACTGCCCCGGAGCTTTGACGGAGTAGTAGGCATACTGTCTGAGTTTCTCGAGGGGATGGATGAGGATAAAACGAATGAGAAGCCAGGTCAGGAGGGAAAAGAAGAGGATATATGTGACAGCATAGAGGAGAAACTTCCTTCCTTTTTCATCGATGAGGTGATCTATATAGGCAGTGTCGAGATAGACATAGGCAGTAAGATAGTAGGGGATAAGTCCGTCAAACTGCTTGACTTTGAAGGTAAAACACTTTTCATGGTAGATGTCTGCCTCTTCTATAGCTCTGATAGGTATACATGCAGTCTTTGGAATTTGCAGCTTACGGGCTCTTTCTGTGCTGTAAAGAATCTGTTTCTGGCGTGAAACAATGATGAGATCTTTTATCAGCGGATTGGTATTGATCTTGTTATCCAGAAAGGAAGCAATATTGCCTACATTTTTAGGCTGAAAATTTTTGTCAAGAAAATGTTTTAGGTTAAAGATATTGACCTTGATGTTCTCTTCGAGAAGATTGAGTGTCGTATCTCTGGCATCTTTATAGAAGCTGTAAAATATAGCGGCTTCACTGGCAAAGAGAAATATCAGCATAGCGATAACGAACTGTTTGATAGTAATCAGTCTCATGGGATAATGTACTCCCGGTTATACCCTATTGATTCAATGCGATGCAGCAGTTTTTCCGATGGGTGGTTGATCCATTTGATCCCGGAAAAAGCATCGAGGTAGTCAGGGTAGGAGAGGTTGCCAAGGTAGCCTTTGACCAATGCATAGGATCCTCTTTTATCCGATTCGATTTCCCTGATAGAACGGTCGATGACCTTTTTGAGTGCGTGCAGACGCTGCTTTTGGGTTTGCAGCAGTGTTTTGTGGGTACAGAGTGCATCGATGACGACGAGTTCCTGTGTTGTAGAACGTGTTGAACACAGAACTTTGAAGCCTGCTGCTTTCAATGTTGTATCATAGGGCGAATAGGTGACGACGAGTATGGTCTTGGAGGGGTCGGGATGTAGGTTCTGTATCTGTGCCTGATCTTTGTTGATAAATGTAAAACGGTCAGTATCGAGGTGGTAAACACGGATGAAATCTTGCAGCAGGTCGGCATTTATGGAGTCAATTTCCAAATAGGCGTAGATATGCTCTGACTTCCTGATAGCCTCAATAGATTTGTTGGAAAGGATCATGTCACCACCGTCTGATCTGTCAAGAAGAATGAATGGGACTGTGTCCGGTACTGACTTTTGAATGGTATGGTACTCATGCTGTGTTGTCGATACAATATCGGCATTGCCCATCAGGTAGACATCTGCAGCTTCAGCCAGTGAAACGTTGACGATCAGCTTCATATTGAGCGGTTTGAGGTAGCCTTTCTCTTTCGCATAGTAAAGAGGTGTATATCCTATCCATGCGTTGGTGGAGATTGTTAACGGTGCAGTATGGGAGTGTTGCGTTTTGTTGTCTGAACAGCCGCTAAAAAATGCCGTCAAAAGCAAAAACGGTAATATATATTTTTTCACGAAACCCCTCTTTCTATAACTCCCATTTTACCAAAACTATAATGAAAAGCAATTAAGAGGTTTACGGAGACAAATAATTACACGATCATCCAAGTTTTTTATAATGGGCACCCTCACGTGTCAGGGTACTTTGGTAGAGTGCTATCTCGGGCACTATCCTCCCCAGAAGTTTCTCTTTGTACGTTTTCATCTTCTCTTTATAGGCTCTGTAATCATGGATCTGTTTAATACGGCAGAGGGTAATGTGCGGCTTGAAACGGTAGAGGTCAAAGCCAGCTGTTTTAAACGCTCTTGCTTTCTCATAGAGCAGTTTTGACTCCGCCTTCGCAAAAAAGACCCGCGGCGGTTTGCCAAAATAGCCAAGCTCTGCAATATTGATCTCTGTTTCCAGAGGTGCAATGCCGGCAAGTTTCGCTTTGATAGGTGCGGCATCTTCACACTCCCCCAGAAAGACCCATGTCAGATGCAAGTTCTCCTCCTCAACCCATTTGCCCTCGATGATGCCTTCGAAGTCCTGTTTGATGGATTGATAGTCGTCAAGGATGATTGGGGATGCGATGAAGAGACGCATAGTAGAGCCTTTCAATGATTGAATCTTCTTATGTCTATTTATCATACAGTATATTGACTTTTTTTGA
>WGDG01000003.1 GCA_015493425.1 Sulfurovum sp. | reverse complement strand
CTAAGCCTTCGACGGCAGCGTCAGATGTGTATAAGAGACAGGTGACGAGAGTTTACCACTCCCCATCTTGACCCTATCTTTTTCGTACCGCTCCAAAATGAAGTCCAGAAACTCCCACACCTTGTCACTGTGGTACTTCTCGATGTACTTTCGGTATATGCCATAAAATCTCATCTTCCCCTTTGAAGTAATTTATTTTAGCTTAAAAATCTATAGTTTGCAATAGTATTTAAAAGCTAAACAAATCTCTCCTCCCCAAAACTATGCTATAATAATCAAAAATAATCTGAATGAAAGGAGGCGGATATGCTTCAGTATAGACGGCGTAACTCTACCGAACCGGTACCGACACCGCAAGGTAGCCCTGTGCATGCACTGGTTGGCTTTTGCAACTATTCCTATGACCGCAGTGGGCATGTTAACACATCGATGCTGCGCTCACTCCTTTCATCATTTAATGGGTCATATATCCATCTCTATTTAAGACTCTTTAACGAAGCCAATCCTGCATTAATCCGCTCATTTATGGAGCATGAGCACATCAGTCGTTCCAATGTGCTCCACATCTATCACATCCTCAATGAAAGAGGATACGACTTGAGAGATATTCCTTCATTACTGTGATGACTTACAATTTTTCTACGCAAAAAGAGCTTTTCCATATCGCTTACCAAATTTTGCAGGATTATGGTGTTTCCGACTGGTCTTTTGGCGGTGGTACTGCATTATCTTCACTTTACTACGGGCATCGTATGTCCTATGACATCGATATATTTTCAGAAGACTACAGTGGCATACAAACGATAATTGCAGCCCAAAAAGAGATTACACAAAATCTTGGTACAAGTGAAGGGCTTGACTATAAAAAGATTCTAAAGCTGAACAAAGCCAAGATTGAAAAGATGTTATCTAATGGTGGCTGATCCTAAGCCTCCAACTTCTCCCTCACAAGCTCATTCACCACCTTCGGATTCGCTTTCCCGCCTGTCGCTTTAAGTACCTGCCCGACAAAAAAGCCAAAGAGTTTTTGGTTACCGTCTCTGTATTTGGCGACATTGTCAGGGTTCTTGGCAATGACATCATCGATGATCGGGGCGATTTCGGCAGGGTCGCTGATCTGCTTGAGTCCTTTCTCTTCGACAATGGCATCCGGTGATTTTCCCGTAGCGGTCATCTCTTCAAAGACCTGTTTGGCGATCTTGCTTGAGATGGTCTCTTCATCGAGCATTTTGGCAAGCTCTGCGACCTCTTTGGCTCCAAAAGTGAGGCTCTCGGTACCATTTTCTTTGAACACACGTGCGACATCGTTGGCAACGATGTTGGCGATGGTTACCGGGCTTTCATGGACGGAAACGGCTTCGTCAAAGAAGTGAGAAAGTTTCTCGTCACGTGCAAGGGTGTTTGCTACTTCGGGGTTGAGTTTGTACTCATGGGTAAAGCGGTCGTATCTGCCCTGCTCTTCGGCACTCATGGGGGCTACTTCACCCTCTTTTTGTACCGGTTTTGGCTGCTTTTGCTTTTTGGCAGGCTGCGATTTCGGTTTCTCTTTTTTTGCCCATGAGTCTTTGAGCCCGACGATTTTGTTAAAGACCGGGTTCTCATCACTGTATTCTACCGGATCGGCATAGAAGTACCCCTCACGCTCGAACTGGAAGCGCACATCGGGCTTTTCTTCGATCACCGCAGGTTCGATAAGCGCATCTTTGATGACTTTCAAAGAATCAGGGTTGAGATCGTCCAGCCCTTCGGGTGCTTCGCATTTAAAGAGTCTGTCATACACTCTTACCTCTGCTTTTTTGGCAGATGCAGCATCGACCCACTGAATGGCGCTGCGTACTTTGATGCCGCTGGTATCTGAGCCGCTTTTGGAGTCTGGGTAGTACTCGGCTTTGATCTCGACAATGTTCCCATCTGCATCTTTGACCACCTCTTTGCAGGCAATGATGTATGCATGTTTGAGCCTTACAGGCTGCTCGGGTGTCAGGCGGTAGTAGCCTTTTGGCGGATGTTCGCTGAAGTCATTTCGGTCAATGTAGATCTCTTTGGAGAACGGCAGTTTTCTTGAGCCCTCTTTTGGCACATCATGCGGATAGTAGGAAGCATCGAGCAGTTCACTGCCCTCATAGTTTTCTATGGTCACTTTCAGCGGATCGAGCACACACATCACACGTGGCACCTTGGTATTGAGGTCATCACGGATGCAAAACTCAAGCTGTGCGACATCGACGGTGGAGTTGGCTTTCGCCACACCGATCTGCTCACAGAATGTGATGATGGACTCGGGTGTATAGCCTCGGCGTTTGTAACCGGCAATGGTAGGCAAACGCGGGTCGTCCCAGCCGTTGACGTAGCCGCCCTCTACCAGTTCCAGCAGTTTCCGCTTGCTCATGACCGTATAGTTCATGTTCAGACGGGCAAACTCATACTGATACGGGCGCGGCGGTTCAAGCCCCAGTGTCTCGATGACCCAGTCGTAAATGTCACGGTTGTTCTCAAACTCCAGCGTACACAGAGAGTGGGTAATGCCCTCCATGTAGTCTGAAAGGCAGTGCGCAAAATCATACATGGGATAGACATGCCACCCCTCACCCACACGGTAGTGGCTGGCGTGACGGATGCGGTAGAGCAGCGGATCGCGCATCTTCATATTGGGTGAGCCCATGTCTATCTTTGCACGCAGTACATGTGCCCCCTCTTCAAACTCGCCGTTTTTCATACGCTCAAACAGATCGAGGTTCTCCTCCACACTGCGCTGGGCATACTTGCTGCGTCGTCCGGGCTCTGTGACCGTGCCGCGGTACTCGCGGATCTCCTCTTCGTTCAGGCTGTCAACATACGCCTTCTCCATCTTGATAAGCTCCACAGCATAGTCGTAGAGTTTGCCAAAGTAGTCAGAGGTAAAGTAAACCTTCTCACCCCACTCAAACCCCAGCCACTTGACCGCATCTTTGAGCGCTTCGACATACTTCATGTCCTCTTTGGTCGGGTCGGTATCGTCCATTCTAAGGTTACACTGCCCTTTGAAGTCCCGTGCAATACCAAAGTTCAGTACGATCGACTTGGCATGCCCGATGTGCGGAAAGCCGTTGGGTTCAGGCGGGAAACGGGTATGCACCGCCTCATATTTGCCCGCTTTCAAATCCTCTTCAACAATGGCGCGTAGAAAATCTTTTTTAGTTTCACTCATTTTGTTTCAACCTTGTGTTTATTAGTCTTTTGCAAATATTCCCGTAGGGTGTTGTGCACCACAGGCACTTCCTTCGGTCGCCCCACAACACCAATACTTCTAAGCAACAATGATTACACAAAAACCCAACACTCGACAGATTCAACGGTGTTGTCGGGGGACAACACTCTACATGTGCCGTGGAATTAAAAAATAGCATTCCAGAGGGTTATTGTGTCTTCATAATTTTGATGTATTTTATCGAAATAGAGTTAAATATCGTGCTTGCATACCCGTAGATACGTATAATTGTACTTTCCGAGTATGCATATTAACCCTAACCCACTATAATACTGTTTCTAAAGAAAGAAACCTTCGGAGTCGTATGAATGCTTAGATTTGCCCCCACCCCTACCCATGATTTGTGCATAGAGGAACTGCGTGCCGCAATTTTGAGTTTTCTTGTCGCCAGACAGCGCAATGAGCCTTTTTTGGTACGTATCGATGACCTTGACAAAGCACATGTTATTGAAGGCAAAGATACCGAGATCATGCAGATTCTCGAAAAATTCTCCATTACACACGACCAGCTCTTTCACCTGAGCGAACATACCAATATCCATCTTACACTGGCACTACAGCTTCTCAAAGAAAAAAAAGCTTTCATTTGTACCTGTACTGCACCAACACGTGAAGAGACCGAAAATACCCCCTGCCGTGCCGGCTGTGCGGAAATTGAAACAGAAACCTATACCAGGCTGAAAGAGAATGGTATCCCCTTTGTCATTCGTCTCAAAGCACCCCAGAGCGATGTCACGTTCCATGACATTTACCGGGGCAACATCACAGCAAAGTCCGAAACACTGTCCGATACGGTCATTCTCCATGCCGATGCAACACCCGGCTGCGACTTTGCCTCTGCCGCTGAAGATATGCTCAACAATATCAACCTTGTCATCCGTCCCCAAAACAGACTCGAAAGAACACCGGTTCAGGAATATATCAAGCAGCAGCTCGGCTACAATGAAGAGACACGCTATGCCCATCTGCCTATTATGCTTCCCTCTGCAGATGAAGCACGTCTTCCCGCACTTAAAAAACTGTTCGAAGAAGGATACATCCCCGATGCGATCATCAACTACCTGCTGCTTGTGGGCAATCCTAAAGCGCCTAAAGCAGTCTTTACCCTGCCAGAGGCCATAGAGTGGTTTGAACTTGAGGCACTCTCTTCCAAACCTGAACGATTCGACATGGAAACACTGCGCTATCTGAACCGTGAGCATTTGCTGCGCATGGATGACAAGCGTCTCTCAACACTCTTTGGCTTTGCCGATGCAGCCATAGGAAAGCTGGCAAAGGTCTACCTTGAAGCCGAAAAAGCAAGCACAGTCTCGGAGCTTGAAACCTATATTCGAGCCATCTTCACTCCCAAAAACTTCGAATGTGAAGCGGGTGAAGCAATGCGCAGCCTCAGCGGGATCATCTGGAATGCACCGATGATCGATACCTATGAAGCTTTCGTTGCCCATTTGCGCCGGGAAAGCGGCCTGGACGAAAAGACGCTGATTTCGACGCTGAGGCTGCTGCTTACCGGCATAGACCGGGGGCCGGAACTTGAAACACTCTACCCACACATCAAATCTTATCTATTGGAGGTCATTTCATGATCGATGCATTCTTTTATGCACTCTTGCAAATTGTACATACTGTTATCAACATTTATATCTGGATCGTTATTATTTCAGCACTGCTGAGTTTTGTACGGCCAGACCCATACAACCCTATTGTCCAGACACTTTATCGCCTTACCGAACCGGTCTACAGCTGGATCAGACGCCGTTTTCCTTTTGTAATCATGGGTGGGATCGATCTCTCACCGCTGATCATTATTCTGGCATTGCAATTTCTCGATATTTTCATGATGCGCGCCTTTTTAGGGTAAAACATGGTCAGAAAAGTCGCCGGTGCACTGCTGCTGTCGCTCTGCCTTCTCGTCAGTGCAGCTGAGGCAAAAACGTTCACCTACACTCAGGTGCACAATATGCCAAAGAGTGTGGAAAAAGACTACTATATTTGGCGTTTTCTGAGACAGCAAAGCACCACTGCGGCTCAGGCACGCAGCATTATCCGTGAAACAAACAGCCTGAATAAAAAGCTTAAAGAGGCATATCGCCGAAAAACCGGCGGCTACCCCAACTTCCATCCTAAGCCTGTACGCTACCGGGTCAGTGATGCCGACAAGTGGAAAAACCGTTCACAGGGGCACTTCGCTTTTAAAAAAGGGATTGCCATGGTACAGCGGAACGAACTCCGCCGCGCAGCGGAATATTTTAACGCTGCCTACCGTATTTACGAAGACCGCTGGGAGAAAGACAAAGCGCTCTTCTGGCTCTACCTTGTAACAAAGAACAAATACTACCTCCAACAGCTCAAACACAGTTACCATATCAATATGTATACGCTGCTTGCAGCTGATCTCACCCATAGTAAATACCCAAGCACCATTGTTGTACCTAAAGTATCCAAAGACAGTATCTGGGGCATCGATGCACAGGATCCTATTGCATGGGCAAAGATGAAGCGCAAAATATTTGCCGGTAATATCGACCTCGATGACCTTGCAGACACCTGCCGTTCGAAAGAGACCATCGGAATGCACACCTACATCAAAGCACGTGCATGCAACTACCACAAATCCTACTTCCCCATGCCTTACCGTGACCTGATGAAGCACTACAGCGTCGAGCGTCAGGCGCTCATTTATGCCATTGCCCGTCAGGAGAGCCGCTTTGTTCCCGCTGCAATCTCACGCTCTTTTGCGCTGGGGATGATGCAGTTTATGCCCTTTCTGATCGACCATGTCGCCAAACAGAAGGGGGAACGTATCGACTACGATGATATATTCAATCCCTATAAAGCCATTGAATATGCTGATTATCATCTGGACTATCTTAACAAATATCTCTATCATCCTCTTTTCATTGCCTACGCCTACAACGGAGGCATCGGATTTACCAAACGGCTCATCCGCAAAAAAGGCAATTTCAGACCCGGACGCTTCGAGCCCTACCTAAGTATGGAAAAAATGAAAAATGCAGAAGCAAGAGAATACGGCAAAAAAGTTCTGACCAATTACATAGTCTATATGAACCTGCTGGGCAAACCCATCCGTTTGCTCCCATTTCTCAAAACCCTTACTGATCCGAGTATGACAGACAGGTTCAGGAAGTAGGGACACTGTCATCCCGAACGGTAACGGACGCAAAGACTTCCGCTTACGCAGGAATGACTGTTTTTGCTGTATCTACACCGAAAAAATCAAAACGCTGTATGGGTAAAGGTATACTTCGCTTTCTTTGCAAAATCGAGGGTTTTCTTTCCATACACTTTGCTCTCAAAAATCAGCTTGAAGCGCTGTTTGGATGTGTAGGGAAAAGTGACCAGAAAAAAGTGGTTCCAGGGGGCTTTGAATGAGAGCATCTTCAGACGGGGATCATGCGCTTTGAGCAGTACAATCGCTTTGGGAGGTGTGCCGTCAAGTGTCAGGTTGAAGTCATTCAGCTGTGAATTGTCTACATTTTCATCGACATAAAGACCGACAATGAAACGTTCGTCAGGCTGTTTGGCATTTTCGGAAGCATTCTGTTCGTTCAGATAGGTTGCTGTCAATACGACTTTGGTCAGCCCATCTTCGTACATTTGCGCTTTTTCCGTTTTGATGAGCTTTGCATGGTAGTCTTTTTCCTTCTCATACGACTGTTCGAGCTTTATCTGCTCTTTTGTCGTACAGCCTGCAAGAAGAAGCACAAGTGAGAGTGCCGCCGTCATTGTCCGCATCACTGCTCCTTCTTTTGATTCGTTGAGCGATTTTAACATAGTTTCAATAAAGGTTGATGTATAATCGCACTACTATTCAACTGAAGGAAAACGTGTGAGAACGAGAGTTGCCATTGCCTTTACAGGCCCCTCCGGAAGCGGGAAAACCACACTGGTGGAAAAAGTCGCCAAAGCGCTGATACAAACACGCAAAGTCGCCATTATCAAGAACGACCCCAAAGACAAAGCGCATTTCGATGTTGCAGGTAAAGACAGTTACCGATTTTTCCAGACAGGTGCCGAAGTCGTCGTGACTTCACCGACACGTACAACCTACTTTTCGCACCGTGAAAAGCGGCTCGATGAGATCGTTGCCATGGTCAACGACTTTGACATTCTGCTGGTGGAAGGGCTCAAGACCCTCCCGCTGCCGCGTATTGCCATTTTTAGAGGCAGCATCGACGAAAGTTACTTTTCCTGTTCAGAAGCGATCGCCGTCGATGAGACCGTTGACCTATCTGCCTACACTATCCCTGACAATATCGATATTCTCGACCTGAACGATCTCGATACCATTTTAGAGTGGATCGACACCAACGCCAAAGCCATATAAAGGACACCCATGCATACCATTTTTGAAACCATTGAACAGTGCGCGTTTAAAATCGACAACGCGATCAAAACTGAAGATCTCGGCTACTGTGATACCGAAAACTCCTCCGGGGAAGACCAGCTCAAACTCGATGTCAAGAGCGACTACATCATCGAAGAAGCATTTAAAAGCGTCCCGCTTGTCAAATCACTGGTCAGTGAAGAGAAAGAGGGGGAACTTTTGCTGCATGAAAATGGCAAGTACACTATCTGCTACGATCCGCTGGACGGCTCCAGCCTTGCTGATGTCAACCTCTCTGTCGGTTCCATCTTCGGAATCTACGAAGGTGAACTGAAAGGTGAAAACCTTGTAGCCTCCGCCTACGTTGTCTACGGCCCGCGCATCGAGATCATGCGTGCGGTCAAAGGCGAACATCCTAAACACTACCGTGCACAGGAGGGCTTTTTCAATCTTGTCTGCGAAGAGGTAGTCCTTCAGGAAAAAGGCAAACTCAATGCTCCGGGAGGTACACAGCAGCACTGGTGCGACTATCACAAAAGTTTTGTCGATGACCTCTTTGCCGAAGGGTACCGTCTGCGCTACTCCGGCGGCATGGTGCCAGACCTGCACCAGATCCTTCTTAAAGGCGGCGGCATCTTCTCCTACCCCGGTACTTCTGACAAACCACACGGTAAACTCAGACAGCTCTTTGAGGTGATTCCCTTTGCCTTCATTTATGAGCAGGCAGGCGGTCAGGCGATTGATAACAAAGGAAAACGTCTGATGGAACTGGTACCGGCTCATCCGCATGATACAAGCCCCTGCTTTTTTGGTTCCAATTACGAAATTGAAAAACTCAAAGTGGCGTATGGAGTGACTGCCTGATGGCTGAAGCGGTCCTCGATGAGTGGGAGATTGCCCTTCGGGTCAAGACCGAAGAGTTGAAAAAATGTCAGCAGGAAAAAAATGTGAGAAGCTGTACACAATGCGAGAAGCTGCTTTTGTGTGAACTGCGGGATGCCTATGTCAAAGCTGTCTACGACAGTATGAACAAGGGAACGGGCGGCGGATTTGAATTCTGATTCACTCTACTTCAAAAGGTTTGTAATAGACACGTACATTACTCAGTGAAGCCATGATGCTCTGACGCACCGGATCCCACTTGATAAAACCTTTCTGTTTACGGTTTGCCGTATAGCCGCTGCGCTCGAGTTCTACTTCGACAACCGTTTCTGCCAGCGAATCCATCACCTCTTTACTGATGTAAAAACTGTTTTTGTAGTCTTTGATCTTGTAGTACTCTTTACCCTGATAATTGTAAATCTTTTTGTCAGAAAGATAGCGTTGCAACGCCTCTTTGCTTTTCTGTTCCTGGCGCCTGCGCTCATGCAGCTTCGCCATGATCTTCTTCTTTTCGTCCGGGCTGAAACGCTTTTCATTTTCAGAAGCGTTCTCTTCCTGTAATTCAAACATCATCAATCCCTTTCATATTTTCAAATATATTATAGACTCTCTTTGATTAACTGAAGCTTTTGTGTACGGGTCATCTTTTTTATGGCATGCTCACGGCTTGAAGCGCTGCTTCTGTCTTCACATACTTCACTGTAACACAGTTTCACAGGGCGACGTGTACGGGTATATTTGGCTCCTTTTTTCGAGCTGTTATGCTC
>WGDG01000002.1 GCA_015493425.1 Sulfurovum sp. | reverse complement strand
GTTTGGCGAGACCCTGCCGCTTGCCGAGCTTAAGGAGAAGCTCTACCGGTGGGGCTATCACTTCACCGACATTGCTGCACAGCGTGGGGAAGTGTCATTTAGAGGGGATATTATTGATATATTTCCGGTCAAAAGTGACAAGCCCTACCGTATTTCGCTCTTTGATGAAGAGGTGGAGTCGATACATCATTATGATGAGACAACGCAGAAGCGAGAGGGGGAGGAGCTTGAAGATTTGACTGTCACTCCGGCATTTTTGGCTTTGGATGAAGAAGAATATGAGGCGCTCAAAAGCCGGTGTGAGTACAGCGGTTACGATACTTTCGTTAAAGATATCGACTCATTGGGGTTATGGCACCTCGAAGGGCTGGCTCAGAATGCGTTTGATACTGCCAAAGGAGTGCTTTGCCGAAATCTTGATGAGGAACTGAATGAAATTTACGAGCTGGACACCCCACTGGTAGAGCGAAAGGCGTTTTTGCTGCCTACCATACCGGAAGCAACACGCTACCGTGATCTTGAAGTAGCAGATCCCAACAAGCTGCTTGAATCGCACAAAGATAAGCAAATCACCGTATTGGCACGAAACGAAAGTATTGTACGCGGATCGCAGCTGCACAGCTTTGAGAATATCACCTTTGTCTATCAGGACGGCATCGTCAATCTGCTTGGCCCCGACAAACTGATCCTTTCTTTGAATAAACCTCTCAAGCGTAAAAAGGTCAAAAAAGCGAGTATCATTCTGGATGAACTCAAGCCCGGTGACTATGTGGTGCATGAAAACCACGGTGTGGGAATCTTCAAGGGCATTGAAAAGCGCGAAGTGTTGGGAGCGACATCGGAGTTTGTTACCATCATGTACCAAAATGAAGATACCCTGCTCATTCCGGTGAGCAACCTTGAGGTGATCGACCGTTATGTGGCCGAGGGCGGTGCGCTGCCGGTGCTTGACCGTATGGGCAAGGCAAGCTTCAAAAAACTCAAAGGAAAAGTCAAAGAGAAGCTCTTTGCCATCGCTTCTCAGATTATCAACCTTTCTGCACAGAGACACCTGAAAAAAGGGATTCGCTTAGTGAGTAGTGAGCAGGGCGCGAAAAGCAGTGAAGAGAGAGAGTTGGAGGCAAAGATCGCAGCAGAGCATCAGCTTTTTATGGCTAAAGCAGGCTTTGTGCATACCGAGGATCAGGAGCGTGCGATATTTGAGATGCTGGAAGATATGCAAAGCGGCCGCATGATGGACAGGCTGCTGAGTGCGGATGTGGGGTTTGGGAAGACCGAAGTAGCAATGAATGGGATGTTTATTGCGGTTAAAAACGGCTATCAGGCAATGATGATTGCCCCCACAACCCTATTGACATCGCAGCACTACAAGAGTCTCAAGGAGCGTTTTTACGAATGGGACATCAAGGTTGCTAAACTTGACCGTTTTACAAGTACGAAGGAGAAAAACACCATTTTACGAGGCCTTGAAGAGGGGAGCATCGATGTGGTAGTAGGTACCCATGCATTGCTCAAGGCGAAGTTCAAAAACCTCGCCCTTGTAGTCATTGACGAAGAGCACAAGTTCGGTGTGAAGCAGAAAGAAGCGCTCAAAGAGATGAGTATCGATACCCATCTTCTCAGTATGTCCGCTACCCCTATTCCGCGTTCACTCAATATGGCACTCTCTCAGGTCAAGAGTTTCTCCGAGATTCTCACCCCGCCGACAGAGCGTCAGGGAGTGCGTACCTTTGTAAAAAGTTATGATGAGAAGGTGATCAAAGAGGCAATTCTTCGGGAGCTTCGCCGCGGTGGGCAGATATTCTATGTCTTCAACTCCATTGCCGGTATTGAAGAGAAGAAAAAAGAGCTGCTTGAGATATTGCCCAAGCTTCGCATTGCCGTACTGCACTCGAAAGTTTCTTCCAAAGAGACCGAAGATGAAATGCTTAAATTCGAAGACGGAGAGTATGATGTGCTGCTTTCTACCTCTATCGTTGAATCGGGTATCCATATGCCTCATGCTAATACCATGATCGTTGACGGAGCAGATAATTTCGGTATTGCCGACCTCCATCAATTACGTGGTCGTGTGGGGCGTGGGGGTAAAGAGGGCTACTGTTACTTTGTGGTGACAGACAAAGAGCGTCTGAGTGACAATGCCAGAAGAAGACTGCTGGCACTGGAGTCTCATTCAGACCTTGGCAGCGGAGCGGTGCTGGCATTTCACGATCTTGAGATTCGCGGCGGCGGGAATATTATTGGTGAAGCGCAGAGCGGGCATATTAAGCAGATTGGTTACTCTCTGTATTTGCGTATGCTCGAAGATGCCATCAGGGAATTGAGCGGACAGAGCAAAGAGGTAACGCAACAGGTAGATATGAAACTTGCTATACAGGCATACCTGAGTGAAGAACTTATCGAAGAGGACAGGCTTCGGCTGGAGCTTTACCGCCGTCTTGCGCAGTGTGAAAGTGTGGGTGAGGTGTATGAGATAGAAAGTGAAATCGCCGACCGCTTCGGCAAGCCCGATACCGTTACCCGCCAGTTCATCGATGTCATGGTGATGAAGGTACTCGCCCGTGAACAGGGCATTGCCAAAGTCTCTTCTTATGGTGAGAATGTCTTTATCGAGTTTGCAGAGGAGGGCAAAGAGCGTGTGGTTCTCAAGGCTGCGTCCAAAGATGATGATGATATCATCGCAGCTGCAATGGGGTACCTGAAGAGTTGATGTGGTACAATGGATCTGATGAGAGGGTAGAGGATATATTCAGGATAAAGGATGCATAGTATGCTGATGCCGAAGCATATAATGATCGTAGAAGATGAGCGTATCACCCGGCAATGTCTTCAAGATATGCTTGAGTGTTATGCCGTTGAAACGATAGAATGTTATGACAATGCTGAAGATGCCTATACTGCACTGAAATCTTCACAATGTGAAATGATCCTGATGGATATCAATATTAACGGAACTACAGACGGCATCCAGCTTGCAAGAAAGATACTGCAACATAAAACCCTTCCCATTATTTTTATGAGTGCACACAATGAAGAAGATACCATTGAGGAAGCCCTGGATCTTTCTCCTTATGGTTTTATTACCAAGCCTTTTTCTGTAAACGATCTTGCACAAACCCTGAAGGTCGCATATACAAAGTTTCTGTCGCCGGAAAATAAATATAGGCAAGAGGAAGATCTTGTCAGGATTGATACACATTATACGTATTCCAGGAGTTTGAAAAAACTATATAAAGGCGACCAGGAAGTCAAACTCAACAGCAAACATATCAAACTGATCGATATTCTCTGCCGCAATATAGACCATACTGTGGACTATGCAACACTCAGAGCCGAAATATGGGACAATGATGACAAGGCAGAGTCGATACTGCGTACACTTGTCTACTCCCTGCGAAAACAGCTGCCGGATCTTCCGCTTGTCTCCTACAGTAAAGTAGGTTATGCCATGAAGAGAGCATAATTGACATACTTTGT
>WGDG01000001.1 GCA_015493425.1 Sulfurovum sp. | reverse complement strand
TAACCCTCTCACAGTGATTGACGATCCGGAGATCGATATTGTCGTTGAGCTTATGGGCGGTGTGGAAGAACCCTATGCCCTGGTCAAGCGTGCACTTGAAAACGGGAAAGCGGTAGTGACGGCCAACAAGGCACTTCTTGCCTATCACCGTTACGAGCTTCAGGAGATTGCAGGCGATATTCCGCTTATGTATGAAGCGAGTACAGCCGGAGGTATTCCGGTTATCGGTGCACTTCGTACGGGATTGGCAGCAAATCATATTGATGCGATTCAGGGGATTATGAACGGTACATGTAACTATATGCTGACCAAAATGATCAATGAGGGCGCACAGTATGACGAGATCCTCAAAGAGGCACAGGAATTGGGGTATGCCGAAGCAGATCCTACTTTTGATGTAGGTGGCTTTGATGCTGCACATAAGTTGCTGATCCTTGCCTCGATTGCCTATGGTATCGATGCGAAGCCGGAGGATATTCTTATCGAGGGGATCGAGAAGATTACCCAAACCGATGTGGCTTTTGCCAGAGAATTTGGCTATGAGATTAAACTGCTTGGCATTGCAAAAAAAGTCGATAATGGTGTAGAATTGCGTGTCCATGCGACGATGATACCGAGTGAGAGTATGATTGCCAAGGTGGATGGCGTGATGAATGCCGTGACTGTAGTGGGTGATCGTGTGGGTGAAACAATGTATTACGGCCCCGGTGCCGGCGGGGATGCGACTGCTTCAGCGGTGATTGCCGATATTGTTGATATTGTCCGTGGTAACCAGGGACCGATGCTTGGCTATAAAAAGGGGCTTGAGAGCGGCTTGAAATTGCTGCCAAAAGAGAAAATTGTTACACAGTACTATGTACGTCTGGAAGTAGATGATAAAAGTGGTGTACTTTCTAAAATTACTTCCAAACTCGGGGAATACGGTATCTCCATTGAATCAATGCTGCAAAAACCGACAAGTGATGAAAGTATTGCCAAATTACTTTTTACAACACACAAAACACAGGAAGCCAAGATGCAAGATGCTATAACTGCCCTCAAAGCACTTGAGGTTGTTCATGGGGATGTGGCCATGATGCGCATAGAGAAATAGAGCAGGAGGCAATATGGCCAAAGAACACTATTTTGACATTTCGGCAAAGCTTGATATGATGGAGATGAAAAATGCCATTGAACAGGCGAAAAAAGAGGTTGCTACACGTTTTGATTTTAAAGGCATTATGGTTGATATTGAACTAAATGAAAAGGCTAAAACCCTCAGTCTCTCAAGTTCAAGCGACAGTAAGATCGATGCGCTCAAAGATATTGTTATTTCGAAAATGATCAAACGTGGACTCTCTCCAAAGTCACTTGATGAAGTGAAGACGGAAGGGATCAGCGGCGGAAATGTAAAGGTCATTTACCGTATTGTTGACAGCATTGAAAAAGATGAAGCCAAAAAGATCATCAAGGCGATTAAAGATGCAAAGTTTAAAGTGACGCCGTCTATTCAGGGTGATGAGATTCGTGTCAGTGGGAAAAAAATTGACGACCTTCAGGCGGTGATTGCGCTGGTTAGAAAGATGGAAGATTTGAAAGCGCCGTTGACGTTTGGGAATTTTAAATAGGTATTCCTGTCATCCCGCACTTGATGCAGGACCTTGACGTTAACTGAACATTTAGCGTTTCTCTTCATTTCTTTTTTTCTTTGTTTCCGTGACAAAGAAAAAAGAGAAACGAAGCAAAGAAAAAAAGAAAACACGATAACGTGTGATTCCTGTCAAATTTCCTCAAGAAAGAGAAGGTTTTTAAGGTCTGATCTACCCAAATACTGAAAAATTCTCCTCATTCCTCATTCCTCATTCCTCATTCCTTACGAACAGTGCCCACCGCCGCAGCATCCGCCGCTGTTCTCTTCTCTTGGTTTCTCTTCGACGTTGATTTTGAAAGTGTTACCCTCTTCTTCTACCCAAAAGAGATGTTTTTGGCAGAACTTTTGGTTCATGTGGCTCTCCATCAGTTTTGCCTGGAGCAGAGCATCATCTTTGTTGTCAAACTGCATATTGTTCTCGTAACTGCTTTTTTTAAAACAGCCACACTCTTTTGTTACTTGAATTGTAAACATATTACATCCTTTTTGTTATAATTTGTCTCGATAATAGCCAGGAGTGCTTAAAAAATGTTAAATTTAAGTCTAATTAGGATAAATTTTATCTTATTTGTCTCGAAAGAGACTACTTTTGAGTGAAAAAGGCAATGTGATGACAACAAAGGTTGAGAGAGAAGAGATAGAGAGCGTCTGTACCTACTGTGGTGTAGGGTGTGACATTACCGGTGTGGTGGAAGATAATAAAATTGTTAAAGTGTTTGCTCAGAAAGATGGTGTAGTTTCTGAAGGGAAACTCTGTATCAAGGGAAAATACGGTTATGACTTTGTGGATGCAAAAGATCGTATACGTGAACCCCGCATAAAAAAAAGTTTTTTAGAGAAGCATCCTGACATTGTCGAAAAATATGGTGAAAAATTTATAGAATTTGATACCGACTATGTGACTTGTGATGTGGAAACAGCAACGGATATTGCTGCGATGAAATTTGCACAGATCAAGTTACGCTATGGCGGAGATGCTTTCTGTGCTATCGGCGGAGCAAGAACTTCCTGCGAGTCAGCATACGCTTTTCAGAAGTTTTGCCGGGAAACGATGGATTCCCCGCACGTAGACAACTGTGCACGTGTCTGTCACTCTCCCAGTCTCAAAGGGATGCGGGCAACCATAGGCGAAGGAGCCGCAACCAATCCTTATAACGATATTTACGAGACAGAATTCATGGTGGTCATCGGTTCCAATACGATGGAAGCACACCCGATCATTGCCAACCGCATTGTTGATATGGCAAAAAAACACAACAACCTTGCTGTCATTGATGTGCGAGAGACGAAACTGGCACGCTTGGCAAAACATAACTGTGTTATTCCGTTTGAAGCAAATCTTCTGGTACTGAACATGATGGCCTATGTTATTATTGATGAAGAGCTTTACGATGAGGGGTTTGTCCAAAACCGTACCAAAGGTTTTGAGGCATTTAGGGAGAAGATACTGAATGATCCGTATGCCAATCCGGCATTCTTCAATGAAGTGGAAGGGTATGAGTATTTGGCGAAGATGATTCCGAATATCGCCAGGGAGTATGCAGTCAAAAAATCGATGATCTTCTGGGGACTCGGTATTACAGAACATCTGGATGGTTCCCATGCTGTAATGGCAATTACCCATTTGGCGCTGATGACAGGAAACGTCGGGAAAACCGGTGCAGGTCTGATGCCGCTGCGCGGGCAAAACAATGTACAGGGTGCATGCGATATGGGGTGTCTGCCCTATTTCGCACCGGATTATCAACGGCCTGAAAAAGAGGGTCTTATGACACCGCAGCTTATCGATGCTATGCTGGAAGGACGTATCAAGGGATTGCTTAATATGGGTGAAGACATTACCCATATTCATCCAAACCTGAATAAAATCGACAAAGCCATAGAGAAACTGGAGTTTTTGATGGTTCAGGAACTCTTTATGACTGATGTCGCCAAGCGTGCCGATATGGTTATCGGGGTAAAGTCTGCCTATGAGAAAACAGGTGTATATGTCAATGCCATGCGCCGCCTCCATCTCTCTCAGCCACTTGTCAAATCGGATCTTCCGGATGACTGGGAAGTACTGACCCAGATGGCAAAGAAACTTGGAGATGAAGAGAACTTTGATTTTAAGAGCAGTGAAGATGTCTGGAATGAAGTGCGGGAAGTAGCACCAAGACGCTTCAGTGGGGCAGACTACTACCGTCTTGAACGTCATCGAAAAAGAGGTATGCAGTGGCCTATCTATCATGAAGACACCCCCATTTTACATTTGCTGGACTTCCGTACTGAAGATGGGCTGGGGAAGTATGTGTATAAGCAGTATGAACCGCGTGGTATGGTGCAGGAGATCCTGGAGCAAAAATTTTATCATGATTCGCTTGAAGGGTATTATCTTACAACGGGACGCACTTTGGCACACTATAACAATGCTGCCCAAACCAAACGCAGCAGTAAACTCGATACCAAATATGACGAAGATGTACTGCTGGCACCGTTGGAAGATGCGGAGAAGTTTGGAGACAAAGTTATTCTGAAAAGTGTGTATGGGGAGAGTGAAGCGCTGAGTGTCAAATTTACGGACAAAGTACGCAGTAAAACACTCTTTTGCACGTTTCATCATGCCAAAAGCCGTATCAATGCGCTTTTTGGAGATGAATGCGACGAACTGATCATGACGGCACGCTTTAAGTCTGTCAAGGTTGATGTGATACCTGTCGGGGATGAGGTAGCGTGTAGCTGATGCGTGAACTTCCCAAACATTTTGGTGATCAGAGCGAAGATCTTGCGACACTGTTTCTTGAACAGGAAGGGTATATTATTGTTGAGCGGAACTACTTTGCAAGGAAACTTGGAGAGATAGATATTATTGCCCAAAAAGATGAAGTCATGCATTTTATTGAAGTGAAATCCGGCAGGGCTGATTTTGAACCGGCATACAATTTTACTCCTGCCAAACTGAGGAAAGTTATCAATTCTACACACTATTATCTCAAAAGCAAACAGATTGATCTTCCTTTTAGTATCGATGCACTCATCATTCGTGGAGATGAGGTTGAATTTATCGAGAATGTTACGCTATAATCACTGCTAATACAATCCTAAAGAGTATATTATGACACTCAGCGATGAACAGCTTTCCCGGTTTCAAAAAAATGGTTTTCTTGTATTGCCGAGGTTTGCAAAAGAAGAACAGTGTGATACCATTAAAGATATTGCCCTTGCACACCTTAAACACAAAGTACCGCCGCTTGAAACAGAATATGAATATGCCGTCAAGAGCAAAGAAGAACGTGAAAAGACTGTCGGTACGGGAGTGCCGGGGTATGTTAAAGAGGTGAGTATACGGAGGCTGCGTCAGGTCTATGAACGTGATATAGTCTTTCGAGAGTGGATGGAGGATGCATCCATGCGCCCGATACTCCGTCAAATTCTGGGAGAGACCCCTGTTATTACACTGGCACACCACAATTCCATTATGACAAAAATGCCCCATACCTCTACCGAAACACGCTGGCATCAGGATTTTCGCTACTGGCATTTTGAAAACGACAACCTTGTGAGTGTCTGGCTTGCACTCGATGAAGAGAACAGTCACAATGGTGTATTGGAGTTTATTCCCGGAAGCCATCAAATGCATTTTTCTCCTGGGCAGTTTGATGAAAAAGAGTATTTTTCAGATGTTGTGCCTCAAAACCGTGCGCTCATCGATACCAAAGTGAGTCATTCCCTCCAAAAGGGAGATGTAGTGCTTTTTCACTGCAAATTGCTGCACCGTGCCAATAAAAACCTTGATGACAAGCCGAAGATTTCATTTGTCTATACCGTTAAGGGGAAAAGCAACAAAGCATTGCCCGGTACCCGTTCGGCACTCTTTGATGAGATTGAATTACCAACCACAGCGTTACTATAGGTACCCTTTTTGCAAGAGGGAAGTACTCATTGAAAAATAATAAATATAAGTTAAGCCCTATTAATGAAAATTGGCTATAATCTTTGCATCAAATTATCATAAAAGGATTGAATATGGCAAAATATGTAGAATTGACAAATGAAAACTTCGACGCAACAGTAGCAGAAGGTGTTACAATGGTAGACTTCTGGGCACCATGGTGTGGACCTTGTAGAATGATTGCACCGGTAGTCGAGGAGCTTGCTGAAGAATTTGAAGGAAAAGCAACCATCGGAAAAGTAAATACTGATGAGCAACAGGAACTGGCTGTTAAATTCGGTATCCGTTCTATCCCTTCTATCCTCTTCTT